>VGXH01000112.1 GCA_016873405.1 bacterium | reverse complement strand
CGCGCCGCGCCTTCGGCCGCCGTGTGGTTCCAGACCTCGTTCAGCACGACGACGTCCGGATCGATCGTATCGAGCAGCCTGTTCTGCGCGTCGAATTTCGAGCTGGTCCACAGGCCGTCGCTCAGGATGTTCCAGGTCACGCCGCGGATGGGCGACGGGCTTTCGCGGCCGAGCGGCAGCGTCGGCGCCACGTCGCTGCCGGCGGCAATGGTGCAGGCGATGCTGCCGCTGTTGGGGCACAGGTCGCCGCTGGTCGCGTCGCGCAGGATGAAACGCACCGCACTGCCGGTCAAGAACGGCACGCCGCCGGCCGGCGTGATGCCGCGGCGCAGCGCCACCTCGAACTGGTTGCTGCTGACGGTGGGGCCGATCATCAGGCCGACGTTGTCGTGGTAGACCGTGTAGTTGGACGAGGCGGGACGGTAGGTGCCGTTGCGGCTGCCGAAGCGCCAGACCAGTTCGGCGCCGATGCCTCCGAAGGCCGTTCCCGTCGCCGCGTTCAGGTCGGTGTCCAGGTACAGCTCGATCGACTGCTGCTCGTCCGGCTGCACGTCGCCGGTCACCTCGAAGCGGATGTACAGGTACTCGTGATCGTTGGCCACGGCCACGGCGCGGAAGTCGACCGTGCCGCCGTCGCCGGCCGCGTCGACGTGCAGCGGCTGCACTTCGGCCCAGTCGTCGAAGAAGCCATCGAGCTGGATGGGCATCAGGTCGGCGCGGGCCTCCGGGACCGCGGCGATGGCCAGGGTCGCCAGCAGCAGCGCGCCGCCGAACGGACGAAGGTCGGGCAGTTTCACGATGTGAGCACTCCTCTTCTACCCGACCGGAGCTACGGGTTTTTGAAATTATATCACACCGGGCGCCGAATCAACAGGACAGGGTCGTTTCTGAAGGAAGTCCTTTCTCCCGGGACCGTGGATCTGCGATGATCACCCTACGGGGATTCCCGTCGGGAGGTGCGGATGATGGCGGGCGGGAACGCGGGGAACCGGGACGTCGCGTCTGCCGACGACAACCGGACGCCGGCGACCGCGCGCGCGGGCGAGGTGCTGCGGACGGCGCTCGACCTGCTGCGCATGGTCGACGGCGCCTCGCTCGACGAGATCATCCAGCACGGGCTCGATGAGACGGTGCGCCTGTCGGGCAGCCGCATCGGCTATTTCCACTTCGTCAACGCCGACCGGCAGACGATCCGGCTGCACACCTGGTCCACCGGCACGAAGCGCATCTGCACGACGGTCGAGGCCACGCACTACCCCATTGCCGCCGCCGGCATCTGGGTCGACTGCGTGCACCGGCGCGGGCCGGTCATCCATAACGACTACGCCGCCGAGCCGCATCGCAAGGGCCTGCCGCAGGGGCACGTGGCCCTGCTGCGCGACCTGGGCGTGCCGATCTTCGCGGACGGACAGATCGTCGCCGTGCTGGGCGTCGGCAACAAGGCGTCGCCGTACGACCACGATGACGTGGACCTGGCGCAACTGCTGGCCGGCACCATCTGGAGCATCGTGCTGCGCAAGCGCGCCCAGGACCAGCTGCGCGAGGAGGTGGCCGCGCGCACCGAGGAACTGCGCCGGCGCAACCTCGAACTGCAGCAGGCCCTGGACGACGTCCGCGTGCTGAGCGGGATCGTGCCCATCTGCGCCTATTGCAAGCAGATCCGCGACGACCGTGGCTACTGGAATCAGCTCGAGGCGTACCTGTCCGAGCGGTCGGATGCGCGCTTCAGCCACGGCATCTGCCCGACGTGCGCGAGCAAGCAGTTCCCCGACATCGACCTGCAAGGGCTCTCCGACTGAGGCGCGGCGGCGCGCTACTCCACCGCGATCGGGAACCCCGCCGCCTCCCAGGCCAGCATGCCGCCACGCAGCGTGGCGGCGTCCGGGTGGCCGAGATCCCGCATGATCACCGCCGCCAGCGCGCTGCGCCGCCCGATGCGGCTGACGAAGACCAGCGCCTGGTCGCGCGCCAGGAGGGCGCCCTCCGTCGCGAGCAGGCGCAGCGGCAGGTTGCGCGCCTGCGGGATGTGCCAGCCGCGGTACTCGCCCGGCTCGCCCACGTCGATCACCAGCGTGCGCACGGAGGGATCGGCCAGTCGCGCGCGCAGTTCGCTCGGCGAGATCTCCGCCGGCGCGCGGCCGGTGTCTCGCGCCGGGTCGGGCAGGCCGGCCGCGTGCGGCTCCTTGGGGATGGCCTGGCATTCACCGAAGACCCGCTCGGCGCACTCGTAGACGCAGAAGCCCGGGTTCAACACCTTGTGGAAGAGGTGGCTGATCGCGTTCTCCTGGTTCAGGACGTTGGCGGCGCCGAGCGTGGCGTCGAACCCGTACAGCCCGCACATCTGGCGCACGTCCGGCCGCACGCCCTCCAGGAACAGGTCGCCGCCGCGGCGGCGGTACAGGCGCAGCACGGACTCGAGCATGTGGATTCCGCTGACGTCGCAGTGGTCCACCATGTGCATGCGCAGCAGCAGGTACTTCTGGCGCGGGTTGCGGTCCAGATTGGCGCGGATGGCGTCCTCGACGTGATTGACGGCGCCGAAATAGAGCGGACCCTCGATCTCGACGATTCCGAGCTGCGGACACGCGGGCTGGTCCACCGCGCGCACGAAATGGCGGAAGCTCTCGTCGGGCACCACGGCGTGCACGCCGGGCGTCGAAGTCCTCAGCAGGAAGCGCCCGAACGAGACGAGCACGCCGGCGAGGATCGCGAACTGCAGCGGCATCGTCAGGGCCGAGACGAAGGTGGCCAGCATGATCGAGGTGTCGCCGCGGCTGGTGCGCGCCACGCGCACGATCTCGCGGCGGTCGATCAGGCCGGCGGCGGTCAGGACGAGGATGCCCGCCAGGGCCGCGCGCGGCAGGTAGGCAGCCAGGGGCGCGGCCGCCAGCACGATGAGCAGCAGCCACAGGCCGCTGCTGGCGGCGGCCACCGGCGTGCGGCCGCCCGCCTCGCGATTCGTGGCCGAGCGCAGCCAGGAACCGGTGCAGGCGAACCCGGACAGCAGGCCGGCCGCGACGCTGGCCAGCCCCTGCCCGACGAACTCCTGGTTCACGTCCAGGCGCTCGCCGTCGCGCGCGGCGATCGCGCGCGCCATCGCGATCGACTCGACCAGGCCGATGGCCGCCACGGCCACCGCGCCCGGCGCCAGTTTCCAGATGAGCGCCAGGTCCAGCACCGGCAGGTGCGCCAGCGGCGGCAGCGCGCGCGGGATCGCCCCCAGCACGCGCACCCCATGGGCATCGAGGTCCAGCGCCACGGTGGCCGCGCCGGCGGCGCCCAGAGCCAGCAGCGCGCCCGGCAGACGCGGCCCGCCGCGCTTGAACGCCCGCGCGAGCAGCAGGGCGCCGGCCGCCATCGCCGCGCTGGGCAAGTGCACGTGCTCGTGGCGCAGCAGGAGCATCCGCACGGTCAGGCCCAGCTCCGGCACACTGGGGATGTCCACCCGCAGCACGTGGCGCATCTCGTTGACCATGATCAACACGCCGACGCCGGCCGTGAAGCCGACGATGACGCTGTCGGCCACGAAGTGCACCAGAACACCCAGGCGCAGCACGCCCATGACCAGACGCAGCAGGCCGACCATCACCGCCAGGTAGCCGGCGGCCTTGAGGTAGTCCTCGGTGCCGGGCTGCGCGGCGACCAGCAGCGTCGCGAAGATGAGCATCGAGCTGGTGTTCGTGGGACCGGTCTGCAGCAGCCGCGAACTGCCCCACAGCGCGGCGACGATCGCGCCCACGACGCCGGTGTAGAGGCCCATCTGCGGCGGCAGCTCGGCCAGCGTGGCGAACGCGATGGCCTGCGGCAGCAGCACCGCGGCCACGGCCAGGCCGGCCAGCAGGTCCGCGCGCAGGTTGGCCGCGCGGTCGTAGCCGCGCAGCACGGCCGCCGGCCGCGTGAAGAAGACCGACTCGGCCGCCAGCCAGCGGCGCGCGGTATCGACGGCGGCTGCCAGACGCACGTTCACCGCAGACGATGCTCCGTGGCCATGAAGCGGCGCGTGCCGGTCTCATGACGAAGGACGAGGGACTGCGTCTCGGCGGTGTCGCCCAGCAGGCGGACGCCGGCCAGCATGGCGCTCTCGGTCACGCCTGTGGCCGAGAAGAAGACCTCGTCGCCCGACACCAGATCGTTCGTCGTCAGCACCTTCTGCAGGTCCATCCCCGCGTCCAGGCAAGCCTGATGCTCGACGGCGTCCTGCGGTTCCACGCGCGCAAGCATCGCCCCGCCCAGCGCCTTGACCGCGCAGGCGGCCAGAAGGCCCTCGGGCGCGCCGCCGACGCCCAGCATCAGGTCAATGCCCGAGCGCGTGTCCGCCGCCAGCAGCGAGCCGCCGACGTCCCCGCCTCCGCGCAGCACGACGCGAGCCCCGGCCTTGCGCAGATCGACGATCAGGTTCTCGTGTCGCGGACGGTGGACGACGAACACGGCCAGGTCGCGGATGTCCTTGCCCTTGGCGCGCGCGACGGCTGCCAGCATCCAGCCCACGGGTGCATCCAGGGCTTCGGGTCCGATGGCCGCGGCCACCGTGCGGTCGACCACGAGTTTGTACAGGTAGACCGCCGGGCCCGGCCGCCACAGCGTGCCGCGCGGGGCCAGGGCCGCGGCCGCCAACGCGCCGGGCTTGCCCTTGGCCACCAGCGTGGCGCCGTCGATGGCGTTGACCTCGACGTCCATCTCCGGGCCCTCGCCGGTGCCCACGTCGATGCCGCTGTCCAGGGGCGAACTGGCCAGCAGGCGCCCCTCTTCGCCGCTGACGATGCGCCCGCGCATGGGCAACAGGTTCAGCGAGCGGGCCATCGCCGCCTGCGCGGCCGCGTCGGCCGCGTCGCGGTCGCCGCGGCCCATCCAGCGCGAGGCGGCCAGCGCCGCCGCCTCGGTCACGCGCACCAACCCCAGGCCGGGGTGGTGCGGCGGTTCGCGATCGCCCCATTGGGGTTCGTGGTTCGTCAGCGTCATGGCGGTGCGCTCCCGGGTCGGGGTGAATGCGACACATGATATCTCCCCGCGGGCCCGAACGTGAGCGGAAACAGGACGGCGTTGAGGTCCGGAAATGGCGAGCCGCGGCCTGCGCGATGGCGTATGGTGGCGCCATGGAGCCCCTCGACCCGGACACCTGCTACCGCGCCCTGACCAGCCGCGACGCGCGCTTCGACGGTCGCTTCTTCACCGGCGTGCGCACCACCGGCGTCTACTGCCGGCCGGTCTGCCCCGCCGTCACGCCGCGACGCCGCAACGTCGTCTTCTTCGCCTGCGCCGCGGCGGCCGAGCAGGCCGGGTTCCGGCCCTGCCGGCGCTGCCGACCGGAAGCCGCGCCCGGGTCGCCGGCCTGGCAGGGCACGGCGGCCACGGTGTCGCGCGCGGTTCGCTGCATCGGCGAGGGCGCGCTGGATCGCGGCGGCTCGGTGGGCGACCTGGCCGCGCGCCTGGGCGTCGGTCCCCGCCAGTTGACGCGGCTCTGCGAACGTCACCTGGGGACGACACCCGTGCGCCTGGCCCAGACCCGGCGCGTGCACTTCGCGCGGCTGCTGCTCGAACAGTCGGACCTGTCGATGGCGCAGGTGGCGTTGGCCGCGGGCTTCGGCTCGCTGCGCCGCTTCAACGCGCTCATGAAGGCGACCTACGGCTGCGCGCCGGGCGACTTGCGCCGGCGCAACGCGCCACCGCGCGCGAGCGCCGGGTGCGCCGGCGCCGTCCTCACCTGCCGCCTGGCCTGGCGTCCGCCCTACGATTGGGAGCAGTTGGCGCGCTTCCTGCGGGGCCGCGCCATCCCGGGCGTCGAGCACGTCACGGTGGACTCATACACGCGCACGCTGGCGCTGCCCGGCGGCCGCGCGGGGTTCCTGGCGGTGGCGCCGGGCCGCGGCCACTGGCTGGACCTCAGCCTGGAACTGCCGGACCTGGACGGGGCCATCTCGCTGGTGGCCCGCGCGCGGCGCATGTTCGACTGCGCGGCCGATCCCGCCGCGATCGCCGCGCACCTGGCGCGCGACGAGGCGCTGGCGCCGCTGGTCGCCCGCCGGCCGGGCTTGCGCCTGCCGTCGGCGTACGACCCGTTCGAGCTGGCCGTGCGCGCGATCGTCGGGCAGCAGGTGTCGGTGGCCGCCGCGACGACCGTGACCGGACGCGTGGTCGCGCGCTGCGGCACGCCGCTCGCGGCGCCGCGCGGGCCGCTCACGCGCCTGTTCCCGGCGCCCGCCACGCTGGCCGCGGCCGACCTGGGCGGGCTGGGACTCACGACGCGGCGCGCGGCTGCGCTGCGCGCCTTCGCCGCGGCGGTGGCGGACGGCTCGCTGCGCCTGGAGGCGCCGCGCGGGACCGACGAG
>VGXH01000111.1 GCA_016873405.1 bacterium | reverse complement strand
GCAGGACGGCCTGCCCGTGGCGACGCCGAGCGGCGGTTTCAACCCCGACAAGACGCCGAGCCTTGCCGGCAGCCCGGTCGCCGGCCTGATCATCACGAACGCCGCGCTGGCGCCGGCCTTCCAGACCCTGGCCGATTACCGCACGGCGCGCGGCCTGCCGACCGTGGTCGCCACGCGCGAGTACATCGTCGCGAACCACCGCCAAGGCTCGGACCTGCAGGAGACGATCCGCTTCTACATTCAGGACGCGTATGCGAAGTGGGGCATCGACTACGTGCTTCTGGGCGGCGACGCCGATATCCTGCCGCCTCGCCTCATCCTCAACTCCATGTATCCGCCGAACAGCTACACGGCGATTCCGTGCGACCTGTACTTCGCCTGCCTGGACGGCAACTGGAACGCGGACGGCGACGAGAACTACGGGCAACCGGCGTGGTACGAACGTCCGGGCGACCTGGTCGATTTCGCCGAGGAGGTGTACCTCGGCCGCGCGCCGGTCAGCACGTCGGCCCAAGCGCAGCTCTTCGTGCAGAAGGTGATCCAGTACGAATCGCAGCCCGCCGGCGTCGGCTGGACGAATCGCGTGCTGCTGGCCGCCGAAGTGCTGTTCCCGGAGGTCTACCAGCCGGGCGCCACCATCTTCCTGGACGGCGCCAGCTTCGCCCATGAGCAGTACACCAACCTGATCGGCCCCTGCACCGACATGCAGTCGCTCCGCATGTACGAGACCGATGCCCTGTTCCCCCGCGACAGGCCGCTGACGAAGGCGAGCCTGGTCGACACCTTGAACACCGGCCACTACGGCATCGTCAACCAGATCGGGCATGGCTATTTCTTCAACATGTCGGTCGGCGACGGGAATTTCACGACCGTCGACGCGGACAACCTCGTCAACGGCAACCACCAGTTCCTGCTCTACGGCTTGAACTGCGCCTCGGCCGCCTTCGACAACAGCTGCCTGATGGAGCGCCTGCTGCAGAACCCGGGAGGCGGCGCCGTCGCCGCGCTGGGATCGACGCGCGAGTCATTTCCCTACGCGGTCAACGCCTATCAACAGAACTTCTTCGGCCAGCTTTATTGCGAGGGCGAGCACCGGCTCGGGCGGCTCGTCGCGCTCAGCCGCCTGCCATACCTGGCCGATACGGTGTACAACTACGTCGATCGCTGGACCTTCGAGAGCTACACGTTGCTCGGCGATCCCGCCCTGCAGGTGTGGAGCGCCTCGCCGCAGGCGCTGGTCGTGACGGCGCCATCATCGCTCCCGCTGGGCACGCAGACCGTGAACGTCACGGTCACATCAGCGGGCTCGCCCCTGCCCGGCGCCGTGGTCTGCCTGCAGAAGGCCGGCGAGGCGTTGGCCTGGGCCCTGACGAACCCGGCCGGCCAGGTGGCGCTGCAGGTGACCCTGGCCAGCGGGGACAGCGCCTCTCTGGCGGTCACCGGGCCGAACCTGGCCGCCCATACGCGCTCGATCCCGGTCACGGCCTCGGGGCGCTACCTCAAGATCACGGGGTTGCCCCTGTTCGACAACGGGGCTTCCGGCAGCATCGGCAACGGGAACGGGGTCATCGACGCCGGCGAGCGCATCGCGTTCATGCCCACCTACCGCAACACGGGCACGTCCAGCGCCACGTCGCTGCGCGGCGCCCTGTCGACGACGACGCCGGGCGTGACGGTGCTGACCACCGAGGTCGTCGTGGCCAACGCCGCGGCCGGCGCGACGACCAGCGCCCTGGCGCCGATCCTGGTGGACTTCGCGGCGAGCCTCCCGGACGGCCGCCCGGTGAGGTTCCGCTCGGACGTGCGTTCGGGGACGACCCACTGGTACTCGGAGATCGAGATCGCCCTCAACGCCCCTGAGCCGGAAGTCGACACGCTGGACTGGCAGGACACGACGTGGGGCAACGGCAACGGGACGCCGGACGACGGCGAGCGCCTGGCGGTGACGGTCGACCTGCGCAACTTCGGCGCCGGCACCACCGGCCCGTTGAACGGCCGGCTGCGCACGCAGGATCCCAACGTGGTCCTGCGCGACACGGTGGCCGCGTTCACCGCGCTGGGCTTGCTCGGGCACGGGCAGGCCGCCTCGCCGTTCTCGTTGTCGCTGACCAGCGCGGCGGCCGGCGGCAGCGCCTGGCTGCTGGTGACCGACTCCTACGGCCGGCAGTTGCGGCACGATTTCACCGTGGGCCGCCCGCCGGTCCCGCCGGACCTGGCCGCCTCCACGGAACTGGGACCGGACACGATGCTGCTGACCTGGGAGCCGCCGACGCACTCGAACATCCTCGGGTACACCGTCTACCGCGCCTCGTCGCCCTCGGGACCCTGGACGCGGATCAACCGCGACATCATCGAACGCGTGTGTGCCTATACCGACACGGGCCTGCCGCAGCTGACCCTGTTCCACTATCGGGTGGCGGCGCTGGATTCGTCGCGTGTGCCGAGCGCGATGTCGGCGATCGTCAGCCGGTCGACCGCGCCGGGCGAGTTGGCGGGCTTCCCGGCCGGCTTCGACGGCGAGACCAGCGGTCCGCTCGCGGTCGGCGACATCGATGGCAACGGTCGGCCCGAGATCGTGCTGGCCAGCAACCAGGTCTGGGCCTGGCACCACGACGGCACCGAGGTGCGCGACGGCGACAACGAGGCGCTCACGCTCGGGCAGTTCACGTCGTTCCCCGACGGCACGCTGCTGGAACTGGCGGCCGTGACGATGCATGACCTGGACGGCCAGCCCGGCAAGGAGTTCATCGTCTGCCAGCGCAACCAGGGCCCGAAGGTGCACGTGTTCAAGGCCGACGGTTCGCACCTGTCCGGCTGGCCGCGCCCCCTCAACACCGCCTCCAGCACCACCATGAACTGGGCCGCGCCGGCGGTGGGTGACATCGACGGTGACGGACAGCCGGAGATCGTGATCAACACGGTCAACGGCATGGTCTGGGCCTGGAACACCGACGGCTCCGAGGTGCGCGACGGCGACGGCAACCCCGCCACGCAGGGCATCCTCTACGTGCGCCCGGGCGCCGGGGGCGAATGGTCGCGCAGCGGACCGACCCTGATCGACATCGACGGGAACGGCGCCCGCGACATCGTGTTCGGCACCAAGAGCGACGCCACCGGAACCCGCCGCCTGATGGCCATCCGGTACGACGGCACGAACCTGCCCGGCTTCCCGCGCACGGTCAACGGCGCGATCGACTGCGACATCGCGGCCGGCGACCTCGACGATGACGGCCAACCCGAGTTCGTGTTCTTCGACGGCTGGCGCTATCTCCACGTGGTGCGCGCGAACGGGACCGACTATCCGGGCTTCCCGCGGTTGATGGACTACCCGGCCAACAACGAGTGGGTCACGAGCCCCGCCCTGGCCGACCTGGACGGCGACGGCTGGCTGGAGATCGTCTACACCCCGAACGCCACGGGGCTCAGCGCCAAGCTGGTGGTCGTCAGCGCGAAGATCGCCGACGGCACGTCGGGGCAGGTGCGGCCGGGCTGGCCGGTCGACCTGCCGGGCGCCGGCGAGGCCAGCCCGGTCGTCGGCGACCTGGACGGCGACGGCGTGCCCGAGGTCGTGCAGGGCATCGGCGGCGGCGACGTCGGGGCGCCGTACAACCTGTACGCATTCCACGCGAACGGCCAACTGATGACCGGCTTTCCGATCACGCTGACCGGGCCCGTGCGCACGTCACCGGTGATCACCGACATCGATCTGGACGGCGACGTGGACCTGGTCTACGCCGGCTGGGACTTCCGCTGCCATGTCTGGGACCTGCCGTTCGCGCACGCCGAAGCCAAGGCGTTCTGGCCGACCTACAAGGGCAACATGCGTCGCGACGGCGTGCTCTCGTCGCCGGGCGTGGCGCCGGTGACCGGTCCGGTCGTGCCCGCGGTCCCCCTGGCCCTGGACCTGCCGTGGCCCAACCCGTTCAATCCCTCGGTCTCGGTGCGCCTGTACGTGGACGCGGCGCGCGAAGTGCGGTTGGCCGTGCACGACCTGAAGGGCAGACGCGTGCGCGACCTCTACGAAGGCCGCCTGAACGCGGGCTGGCGCACGGTGGTCTGGGACGGCCTGGACGACGGCGGCCGCGCGGTCGCCAGCGGCGTGTACTTCCTGCGGGCCGAAGGCGCGGATGCCGGCGCCGCGACGCGCAAGCTCGTGCTGGTGCGGTAGGCGCCCCTCGGCAAAGCCGCGGGGACTCCTCATGTCGGCCGGATCGTGTTATGTTCGCGCGCGGGCGGCCGAACGGCGGCCGCCCGCGGCGCCGGTCGCGCGACCGGGTTCGAGCGAGGCGCCGCTCGCCGATCATCCGGCCCGAACCGGAAAGGCCTTCCTCCCGTGCGCATCTGCCTGCTGACGCCCCAGGACCTCGACACCAAGCCCTTCCCCGCCGACGACTGGCCCTGCGACCCGCGCCCGTACCTGCCCGAGGCCAACTGGCACGTGCAGACGCTCGAGAAGGGCACGTCGACCCGCACGATCCGGCGCCTCGTGCGCGAGGGCTTCGACGTCTTCTTCAATCTCTGCGACGGCACGCCGGGGTGCGACGTGCCGGGGATCGAGGTCGTGCGCGCGCTCGAGCGGCTGAACGTGCCGTTCACGGGCGCCACCTCGGAATTCTACGAGCCGTCGCGGGTCACGATGAAGCGCGCCTGCCTCGAACTGGGGATCGCCACGCCGGCCTGGGTCGTCGCGCGTCGGGACGTTGATCTCGCCCGCGCCGCCGCGCGGCTGCGGTTCCCGTTGATCGTCAAGCACCACAGCAGCTACGCGAGCGTCGACCTGAGCCGCGCCTCGCGCGTGGTCAGCGAGGCCGGCCTGCGCCGACAGGCGAACAAGATGATCCGCCGCCACGGCGCGGCGCTCATCGAGGAGTTCATCGAGGGCACCGAGTGCACCGTTCTGGTGGCCGAGGTGCCCGGTCGGCCCGAACGGCCGCGGACCTACCCGCCGGTCCAGTACGCCTTCCCGCCGGGCGAGAGCTTCAAGCACGAAAAGATGAAGTGGGTCGACTACGACCGTTTGTCCTCCGGGCCGGTGAGCGACCGGCGGCTCGCCCGGCGGCTGCGCGAAGAGGCGGCGCGCCTGTTCGTCGCGCTCAAGGGCGCCGGCTTCGGTCGCTGCGACGTGCGCGTCGACGCCGATGGCACGTCCTGGATGCTCGAGATCAACGCCAACTGCGGCATCTATTTCCCGCCCGACAGCTTCGGCGGCGCCGACATGTGCCTGGCACAGGATCCCGACGGGCACGCGGGCTTCACGCGGCGACTGGTGCGGGCCGGGCTGTGGCGTCACCGCCGGCGCCAAGCCGCCCGCGACAAGACAGAGGAACGCCCATGAGAAAGCAACGGACCGCCCGCCTGCTGGCCGCGTTGACGCTGGCCGCGCTGGCCGGTGCCTGCGGTGACGACGATCCGGCCGGCCCCGGCCGGCAGCCGATGCCGGATTTCCGGCTCGTGGACGTGAACCCGTTCTCGGCGACGGGCGGCGACCTGGTCTCGCCGCGCGACTACCTGGGGGTGGTGTCCGCCTGGTACTTCGGCCAAGCCACCTGAGGGATCTGCGTTAGCCAGTTCGGCTACCTCGATCTCATGCAGGACGACCTGACTGCCGGCGGCACCGGCGGCGTGCACATCCTCGGCGTCAACGCGGCCGGCCAGGAGTCGGGCAACGCGGCGATGATCGCCGGCCGCGACCTGCCCTGGTTGCAGGAGACCCTGGCCGAACCCGTCTGGGGGCCCTGGAACGTCGAGTGGCGCGACGTGGTCATCCTGGACGGCGCCAATCGCCCGCTGGCCGTCTACAACCTGACCGAGCATCCGCTGTCCGAGGCGGCGAACTATGCCGAATTGAAGGCGCTGCTCGAATCGGCGGCCGACACGCGCTGACGGCCGGCCGGACCGCGAAAGCGGACCAGGGAACAGGCGGCCGCCGGGCACAGCGCCCGGCGGCCGCCTCCGTTGTCCGGTCGCGAAACGCCGCTTCCGCGTTCAGCGACCGCCTGCCTGCACCTTCAACTGGGAATCGAACACCGCGCGCCGCACCTTGCCCAAGCGCACTTCCTGCTCCGCCAGGCTCTTCCGCTTGCCCGCCTGCTCGACCTGCGCCTGCAGCACGCGGCCCTCGAGCTTGGTGATCTCCGCCTGCAGGCGCGAGAACTCGGCGGCGGCGCCGGGGTCGGCCGTGCCGGGGATGGCGGCGCGCTCGCGCCGGTAGATGGCCAGATCCAGCTCCAGACGGCAGGTCTTCTCGGTCGCCTCGTGGTAGTCGCGCACGGCGCGCGCGGTCTCGATCTCGCGCTTGCGCAGGTCACGGCGGCGCTCCAGGAGCTGCTTCTCGCTCTCGGCGTACTTGCGCCGTCCTTCCAGCTCCGCCC
>VGXH01000110.1 GCA_016873405.1 bacterium | reverse complement strand
ATAACGCCGTCGGCGGGCCGGGGGAACCGCTCCCTGCCCAGGTCGCGATCGGACTCAACACGCTGCCGCCGGTGCCGATAAGGAACGCGGTGCGGCGGGCCCGACGGCCTGCCCTGCGGCTTCATGGAGGAACGCGATGCCGAACAGACGGAAGCAGACCCTGTCCCTGGTCGTGATCGGCGCGCTGCTGCTGGCGGCCGTGGGCTATCTCGGCGTCGATCGGCGCCGGGGCGGCGCCGAGGTCGCGCAGCTGGAGGTGACCGCGCGCCAGCAGACGCTGGTCGGGACGCTGGCGACCTGGGCGGACTCGCTGGCCACGGGCACGAGCCGCGATCAGGTCGTCACCGCGCGCACGTCGCTCGGCCTGGCGATCGGGCAGTTCGACCAGGGACTCGGGGCGCTGCTGGCCGGCGGACAGGTGACGCTGGCGGACGGGCACGCACGGCGCGTGCCGCGCGTGTCGGACACGGCCGCGCGCCACGCGCTGGAACTGGCCTCGCACGTCTGGCTGGAGACAGGCGCCCCGCTGGCCGACCTGGCCGCGGGCCAGTTCTCCGCCTACAGCGCGGCGGGGCAGCAGGCCCTGGCCGGGCTGGCCCATAGCCACGCCGAGTTGTCGCAGCACCTGCAGGCCGCGGCCGACGGCATCCGCCAGGCTGCGCACCGGCGCGCACAGACGGCGGGCTACGCCATGCTGGCCGCCGCCGGACTCGGATTGGCCTGGCTCGTCCTGCTGGCCGCGCGCCTGTGGCCGGCCCGGCGTCCGGCCGCCGCCCGCACCGGCCCGGTCGAGGCGCGCCCGCTGGCGCCGGTGACGTCGCGCGCGCCCGACTACGCCGAGTCGGCGCCGTCTCGCGGCGCGCGCGGCGGCCGCGCGGCGCCATACGCGCCGATCATCGACTTCGAGAACGTCAGCGCCGCGGTCGACCAGCTCTCGGTCGACATGAACAACATCGCGGGCAACTCCGAGAAGATGCGCCAGGCGATCGAGTCGGTCGGATTCGCGTTGCAGGGCATGCTCTACTCGCTGAACGAGATGGCGCAAGACACGGCCGAGGGCCACAAGATCGTCCGCAATGCGAACAACGCCGCCTCGTTCACGGCCGAGGCCGCCGGCGAACTGGTCGACTCCGCCCGCGAGATGAGCCGCATCGTCGAACGCGTCACGCAGCTCGCGCTGCGCACGCGGCAGGTGGCCACGCAGATCGACGGCGAAGCCGTCCGGACGGGCCGCACCGGCGAGGCGTTCACGTCCGTGGTCGCGCAGGAGGTCAAGGGCCTCGCGCAGCAGACCCACCGCGCCACTGCCGAGATCGACCACACGGTGGGCGAGGTGCTGGCCACGGCGCGCCAGTACGAGGAAGCGATCGGGCAGATCATCAAGAACGTCGCCGCCATCAACAAGGTCTCGCAGAGCCTCGGGCAGCTGATGCTCGATCCGCCGCGCCGGGTGCAGCCCGGGACGGCGACGACCCGATCCGTCGCCGCGCCCGCGTTCGAGTCGCCTGCGGCCGTCTGGCCGGCGGCGAGCGCGCCGCCGCCGCCGGTCGCGGTGGCGCCGCCCGCGCCTGCGGTGCCGCTCGCGCCGGCCGCTCCGGCCGCCCAGCTCGCCGACGATCCGGTCGCGCCCGAGCCCAGTCCGCGGGAGGTCGCCGAGACCACCAGCGCCGCCATCGCCGAGGCGGCCCGGCCCGCGGCGCCGGGCGCCGGCCCCGCGCCACCGGCGGCGGCCACGCCGGCGCCTGCCGACGGCGGCAGCAACGGCAACGTCTTCATGCTGGGCAAGCCGCGTCGCAAGCCGTCGGTGGCCGAGGTGCTGGGCGACGATGCCGCGCCGACCGCCCAGCCGACCGCGGCGCCTGCGCCCGCGACGGCCGCGCCGGCCCAGCCGCCGGCCACGCCCGAGCTGAACGCGCCGACAACGACCGAGCCGAACGCGCCGACGGCGCCGACCCGGGGCCACGCCCAGCCCCTGGCCGACGGCGGCAGCAACGGCAATGTCTTCCTGCTGAACAAGCCGCGGACCGCCAGGCCGGCCCCGCCGGCGGCACCGGCGGAACCGGCTGCCGCGGCGCCGCCGCCGGCGGCCGCGCCCGCTGAACCCGCCGCGCCCGCCGCGCCCGCCGCCGCGGAACCGGCACCGGCGGACGGCGTCGAGCCGGACGGCTCGAACATCTTCATGCTCAACCGCCCGAAGAAGAAGGCGCCGGCCGGCGACGGCGCTCCGGCCGCGGTCGCCGAGCCGGTCACCGCCCCGCCGGCCCCGGTGGCGAGCGAGCCCGAGGCGCCGGCCGCGGGCGAGGCGCCGAAGAAGAACTTCATCATGCTCAACAGCCCGAAGAAGCCGAAGTAGCGGCCCCCGGGTTGACAGACGCGCGGCACCGGGTCAGGCTGTCCTGACCCGGTGCCGTCATCATGCGCACCCGCCATGCAGCCGCGGCGCCCACAGGGCCGCCGCCGACCCGGAGCCGCCATGCAGCCCGAGGAATTCCGCCGCCACGCGCACGAGGTCGTCGACTGGATCGCCGACTACCTCGCGCACGCCGACCGCCACCCCGTGTGCAGCCGCAGCCGGCCGGGCGACCTGCTGGCCGCGCTGCCGCCGTCCCCGCCCGAGGAGCCGGAGTCCATGACGGCGGTGCTGGCAGACTTCGAGCGCGACGTCATGCCCGGCATCACGCACTGGAACCACCCGCGCTTCTTCGCCTACTTCCCGGCCAACAACAGCGGCCCCTCCATCCTGGGCGAGATGCTGGCGGCCGGCCTCGGCGTCAACGGGATGCTCTGGCAGACCAGCCCGGCGGCGACCGAACTGGAGCAGCGCATGATGTCGTGGCTCGGACAGCTCATCGGGCTGCCGGACGGCTTCCACGGCGTCATCCACGATACCGCCTCCACGGCCACGTTCTGCGCCCTGGTCTGCGCGCGCGAGCGCGCGACGGGCTTCGCCGCCAACACCGACGGCCTGGGCGCGGCCGCGGCGGCGGCCGGCGGCGCGCTGCGCGTGTACGCCTCGCGCGAGGCGCACTCCTCCGTGCTGAAGGGCGCGCGCCTGGCCGGCCTCGGCGCGGCGAACGTCGTCAGCGTGGGCATCGACGCGCAGCGGCGCCTGGACCCGGCCGACCTGGAGCGCCTCATCGCGGCCGACCGCGCCGCCGGCCTGGCGCCCTGCGCGGTCGTGGCCACCGTCGGCACCACCGGCTGCACGGCGGTCGACCCGTTGGCGACCATCGGCCCGGTGGCGCGCCGGCACGGCCTGTGGCTGCACGTGGACGCGGCGCTGGCCGGCTCGGCCGCCATCCTGCCGGAGATGCGCTGGCTCCTGGACGGCGTCGAGCACGCCGACTCGCTGGTCTTCAACCCGCACAAGTGGCTGCTGGTGAACTTCGACTGCTCGGCCTTCTGGGTGCGCGACCCCGACCATCTGCAGCGTTCAATGGCGATCCACCCGGAGTACCTGCGCACCACGCGCGACGCCGAGGTGGTCAACTACATGGACTGGGGCCTGCAGCTGGGCCGGCGCTTCCGGGCGCTGAAGGTGTGGTTCGTGCTGCCCCCTTACGGCGCGCGGCAACTGCGCGCGTTCGTGGCCGCGCATCTGGCGCTCGCGCGCGAATTCGCCGGCTGGGTCGAGGCGGCGCCCGACTGGGAGCTGCTGGCCCCGGTGCCGCTGAACACCGTCTGCTTCCGCTGGCGGCCCGCCGGCCTCACCGACCTGGCTCGACTGAACGAACTCAACGCCGCGTTGATGGCCCGCGTGAACGCCGAGGGCACGCTCTACCTGACGCACACGAAGCTCGACGACACCACCACGCTGCGCCTGGCCGTCGGCCAGCGCGCCACCGCGCGCGAACACGTGCAGCAGGCCTGGGCCGCGCTGCAGGCGGCCGCGCGCGCCATCGCGGAAGGGGAACGACCGTGAACCCAACGACGCCGCGCCGCCGGGCCGCGCTGACGCCGGTCCTGCTCCCGGCCCTCGCCGCGCTCGCTCTGGCGGGCTGCGGCGGCAGCAAGGTGGACACGACCGCCGACTACGTGGCCGAGGTCGACGCCTGGCACGCCCAGCGCCTGGCGCGCCTGCGCAGCGACACCGGCTGGCTGACGCTCGTCGGCCTGCACGAGTTGGACGCCGCCGGCGTGAACACGCTGGGCTCGGACCCGGCCGCCACCGTGCGCCTGATCGACAAGGCCCCCGCGCGCGTCGGCGACCTGGCCTGCCTGGACGGCCGCTGGACGTTCGCCGCCGACCCGGGCGCGGCCGTCACCACCGCCGACAGCGCCGCCGCGCCCGTGACCGCCCTGGCGATGGCCACCGATCGCGACGGCGCCCCCACCACGCTGGCCTGCGGCCCGCTGCTGTTCTTCGTGATCGAGCGCGGGGGCGCGTTCTTACTGCGCGTGAAGGACCGCGAGTCGGAGGTGCTGCGCGGTTTCGCCGGCATCGACCGCTACCCGGTCGACGCGCGCTGGCGCGTGCAGGCCCGCCTGGAGCCCGGCCCCGGCGCCGTGAAGGTGCCCGACGTGCTGGGCAACGAGACCGCGGAGCCCAGTCCCGGCACGCTGGTCTTCCGCCTGGGCGGCCGCGAATGCCGCCTGACCCCCACCGGCAAGCCCGGCGAGGAGCTGTTCCTGGTCTTCGGCGACGCCACCAACGGCCAGGGCACCTACGGCGGCGGCCGCTTCCTGGCGGCCCCGGCGCCGGCGGCCGACGGCACGGTGGAGCTGGACTTCAACCGCGCCTACAACCCGCCCTGCGTGTTCACGCCCTATGCCACCTGCCCGCTGCCGGGCAAGGGCAACACGCTGAAGGTGGCGGTGGCGGCGGGGGAGAAGGTGTGGGGGAAGCACTGAAGGGCCGCGCGCCCGGCGCCGGGACTGGCGCCGGCGCCGGCAACGCCATCGGTCAGGACTCGCGCCGGCGCCACGCCTACTCGCTCGCCAGCCACCCCGCGTAGAGACCCGGCCTTCGATCCCGCAGGAACAGCCGCCGCGCGTGCGATCGCGCGCAGTCGGCAAGGTCGGGGTCGCAGGTCAGGATCTCGTCGGTGCCCGCGCCCGCCCGCGCCAGGACGCGGCCGTCCGGCCCGCAGACGAAGCTCTCGCCGGCGAACGTCAGGCGCTCCTCCGGGCCCACGCGGTTGCACAGGGCGGTGAAGTAGCCGTTCTGGAACGCGGCGACCTGCAGCTCGGCCTCGTACAGGCCGTCCGGCCATTCGCCCACGCTGCCGGCCTGCGGGACCACCACCAGCTCGGCGCCCTGCAGCGCCAGCGCGCGCATGTATTCCGGATAGTGACGGTCGTAGCAGATGGCCACGCCGATCCGCCCGGCCTGCGTGTCGTACACGGGCGCGCCGGTGTCGCCGGGCTTTTAGTAGCCCTGCTCGTGGAAGCGCTCGTACTCGGTGATGTGCACCATGCGCGTGACGCCCAGCAGCGCGCCGTCGGCGTCGATCACCGGCGAGCTGTCCCAGGTGCGGCCGTCGGGCGTGACCTCGAAGAGGTTGAGCACCACGACCACCCCGAGTTCCCTGGCCAACGCCGCGAACGCCTCGGTGGTGGGCCCTGGCACCGGTTCGGCCAGCGAGTGGGACGCCGGCGTGGCGGGCACCTGCGGGAGGAACCGCGTGAAGGCCAGCTCGGCGAAGACCGCCAGTTCGGCGCCGGCGGCGGCCGCGCGGCGGGCGGCGACGAGGCCGCGGGCCAGGTTCTCCCCGGGGTCGGGCCCGGCGTGCTGCTGGATCAGGGCAAGGCGCATCGTCGCTCCCCGGGCCGCGACCGCGGCGGGGCCGGCCGCGGCCGCCGACCCGCCGTTGAGGTTCACACGAACGTCGCGATCTCGCCCAGCGTCTTCTTCGTGATGACCGGCACCTGGGCGTCCGCCGCGGGGTACCCCACCACCAGCAGCAGGTACGGCTTCGCGTCGGCCTCGACGCCCAGGATCCGGTTGAGGAAACCCATCGGGCTGGGTGTGTGCGTCAGCGAGACCAGCCCGGCCTGGTGGATCGCGGCGATCAGGAGCCCGGTCGCGATCCCCACCGACTCGCCGACGTAGTAGTTCTTCACCCGGCGGCCATCGGCAAGTTCGCTGTGGTTCTTCCCGAAGATGGCGATCAGCCAGGGGGCGATCTCCAGGAACGGCTTGTTCGCGTCGGTGCCGAGCGGGGCCAGGGCGTCCAGCCATTCCTGCGGCGCGCGGCGGCTGTAGAACTCCTCTTCCTCCGCCTCGGCGGCGATCCGCAGCTCATGCTTGACGCCCGCATCGCCCACCACGACGAAGTGCCACGGCTGCAGGTTGGCGCCGTTGGGCGCCGTTCCCGCCGCCAGGAGGCACTCCTCGATCACGTCGCGCGGCACGGGTCGGCCGGAGAAGTGCCGCACCGTCCG
>VGXH01000109.1 GCA_016873405.1 bacterium | reverse complement strand
AGCGAACATCCCACCTACGCGGAGGTGTGTGCCGGCGCCAGCGGCCACGCCGAAGCCGTGCACATCCGCTACGACGCCGAGCGCATCGGCTACCGCGACCTGCTGGAAATCTTTTTCAGCCTGCACGACCCCACCACCCTCAACCGCCAGGGCAACGACGTCGGCAGCCAGTACCGCTCAGCCATCTTCTGGCACGACGCCGGGCAAAAGGCGGAAGCCGAGGCGATGATCGCCCGCCTCGACGCCGAGGGCGTCTTTGGCGCCCCCATCGTCACCGAGGTGACCGAGGCTGCCACCTTCTGGCCGGCGGAAGACGATCACCAGCGCTATTTCGAGCGCAATCCGCGCCAGCCCTACTGCATGTTCGTGGTGGCCCCGAAGCTGGCCAAGTTCCGCGACCGCTTCGCCGCGCGCCTCAAGCCGGGGACCTGAGCCGGCCGGTACGCGCGCCACCGGCTAAAATGCGCGGGTTCCCGCCCTCCCATCGCGCGCCATGCACTCCGACTGCGTCCAACCCTTCCTGTTCGAACACCTGGACATTCGCGGCGCCCTGGTCTGCCTGGACGGCGCCTGGCGCGAACTGAGCGCCGGCCGCGACTACGCGCCCGAGGTCCTGGCCCTGCTCGGGGAAATGAGCGCGGTGACCTGCCTGATCACCGCCAACCTCAAGCAGCCCGGGCGCATGACCTTCCAGTTGCGCGGCGACGGCGCCGTCAACCTGCTCGTCCTCGACTGCGACGAGCAACTGCGCCTGCGCGGCATGGCCCGCGCTGGCGGCACTTCGGCGCAGACCTCGGCGCGCGATCTGCTCGGCAACGGCCGCCTGCTGCTCAGCCTGGACGCGGCGGGCCTGCGCGAGCCCTATCAGAGTCTGGTCCCGCTGCGGGGCGAGAGCATCGCCGCCATCTTCGAGCACTACCTCGATTTGTCCGAGCAACAGCCCACTCGCGTGGTGCTGGCCGCCGACGCCCGCCGCGCCGCCGGCCTGCTGCTGCAAAAGCTGCCCGACGCGGACCGGCGCGACGCGGACGGCTGGAACCGGATCTGTCACCTGGCCAACACCCTCGCCGCCCCTGAACTGCTCACCCACGCCCCCCTCGATCTGCTGAGCCGGCTGTTTCCAGAAGAGGAAGTGCGCGTGTTCGCCCCGCGTCCCGTCGCCTACCACTGCCCCGAGGACGCCGAAAAGATCCACGCCATGCTGCGCGGCCTGGGGCGCGGGGAATGCGATGCCATCCTGGCCGAGCGCGGCGAAATCCACGTGCGCGACGACATCTGCAACCGCGACTACCGTTTCGATGCCGCCGCCATCGAGGCCCTCTTCGCCGCTCCCGCCCACCGCATGCACTGACTCCGGAACGGCCAGGCCATGTCCTTCATCCCGCTTGAGCCTGCCCGCGCGAGCTTCGCGCCGGACGGCACCGCCCGCTCGGAGATCTTCGGCGACGTCTACCACGCCGACGAAGGCGGACCCGGCCAGGCCCGGCACGTATTTCTCTCCGGCAACGATCTGCCCCGCCGCTGGCAGGACCGGGAGCGCTTCGTCATCCTGGAGAACGGCTTCGGCGGCGGACTCAATTTCCTCGCCACCTGGCACGCCTGGCGCGCCGACCCACTGCGCCCGCGCCGCCTGCACTACCTGGCCGTGGAAAAGCATCCCTTCGCGGCCGCCGATCTGGCCCGCCTGCACGCGGCCTGGCAGGAGTTCCACGTGCTCGGCGACGGCCTGCGCGCGGCCTGGCCGGTGCTCACCCCGGGCTTCCATCGCCTGGAGTTCGCCGCCGGTCGTGTAGTGCTCACCCTCATGCTGGGCGACGCCGCCGCCTGTCTGCGCCGGCTGCGCGCCAGCGTGGACGCCTTCTACCTGGATGGCTTCGATCCGAGGAAGAATCCGGACATGTGGTCCCCCGACCTGTTCCGCCGCTGCGCCCAACTGGCGGCGGCCGACGCCACCCTGGCCACCTGGTGCGTCGCCGGCGCGGTGCGCGCCGCCCTCGGGGAATCCGGCTTCGCCACGGAAAAACGCCCCGGTTTCGGGCGCAAGCGGGAAATGCTGACGGGTCGCCTGGCACGGCCCGCGCTCCGGGCGGCGGCGGCCGCGCCGCCAAGCGAGCGTCACGCCGTGGTCGTCGGCGCCGGCCTGGCCGGCTGCGCCCTCGGCGAGCGTCTCGCGACCCGCGGCTGGCGGGTCGAGGTGCTGGACAGCCATGCCGCGCCGGCGCGGGAAGCCTCCGGCAACCTGGCCGGCATCGTGCGCCCCCTGCTGTCACGCGACGACAACCTGGCGTCCCGCCTCAACCGCGCCTGCTTCCTGCATGCCGCGCGCGCCTGGTCCTACCTGGACCGGACCGGTCAGCCTCCGCGCCGGTGCCTGGACGGCGTCCTGCAGATCGCCCGCGACGCCGGGCACGAGGCCCGGCAGCGTGAATTGGCGGCGATCTACCCCGCCGACTACGTGCGCTTCCTCGACCGGCAGGCCGCCGGCAAGCTGCTGGGGCATCCCACCGCCTTCGGCGCCTGGTTCTTCCCCGGTGGCGGCTGGGCCAGCCCGCCTTCCCTCTGCCGCGCCCAGTTGGCCGCCGGAGGCCTGGGTGTGAAGTTCCGCGGCGAGACCGAGGTCGCCCGCATGCGGCGGAGCGACGGGCTGTGGCGCCTGTACGCCCCCACCGGCGCGGTGCTGGCCGAATCTCCCCACGTGATCCTCGCCGCCGGTGCCCGCGCCTCGGCACTGGCACCCGCGACCGGCCTGCCCATCCGGCCGGTGCGCGGCCAGGTCAGCCATATCGCGGCCGGCCGTCTGCCGTCGCTCCGGCATGCCGCCTGCCGCGAAGGCTATCTCACCCCGGCGCTGGACGGCATGCACTGCCTGGGCGCCTCCTACGCCTACGACGACGGCGCGGAATTGCGCGCCGAGGAGCATGCCGGCAACTTGCGCCGCCTGGCGCTCATCCTGCCCGGCGGCGAGCAAGGGCTTGAGGTCTCGGAACTGTCCGGACGGGTGGGTTTCCGCGCCGCCACGCCGGACCGCCTGCCCCTGGTGGGCGCTCTGCCCGATCCCGGCGCCCTCCTGGACGCCGATTGCCGGCTCGCCGAACTGCCGCGCCTGCCCGGCCTGTTCGGCATGCTAGGCCTGGGTTCGCGCGGCCTGGTGTGGGCCGCCCTGGCGGCGGAAACCCTGGCCAGCCTGCTGGACGGCGACCCCCCGCCGCTGGAAGGCGACCTGCTCGACGCCCTCGATCCTGGCCGTTTCCGCCTGCGCGTCCACCGGCGCGGCCGCTGAAGCGGAGCCCCCGGCCGCGACGGGCGGGGACTCAGGAAGCCTCCCGGTAGTGTTTCGCCAGCATGCCCAGCTTGCGCATCTTC
Organism: bacterium; assembly: GCA_016873405.1. The sequence goes on along the minus strand of VGXH01000109.1, from coordinate 3,037 downwards.
GAACGCAGGGTGTGTGGATTGATGCGCAGCACGCGCGCGGCGCCGAACGGCCCTTCGACGCGGCCGTGGCAGCGGCGCAGGGCCTCCTCGATGTGGCGGCGGCTGGCCTCGTCTAAGGACAGCGGCTCGCCGCTTGCCATCGGCACCGGACCGGCCAACGGCGTCACCGGCGCCGCTGGCGGCACCACGCCCAAGGCGCGCGCCACCTCCAACCGGCGGCCGTCGCCGAGGATGGCCGCGCGTTCGATCACCGAGGCCAGTTCGCGCACATTGCCGGGCCAGGGATAGGCCGCGAGCAGGGCCAAGTCGGTGGCGTCGGGCATGCGCGGCGCCAGCCCGAGGCGTTCCGCGGCGCGCAGGGAGAAATGCGCCGCCAGCGCCGGGATGTCCTGCAAGCGCTCGCGCAGGGGCGGCAGGGGAACGGGGAAGACGGCGACGCGGAACCACAGATCCTCGCGGAACGCCCCGTCGCGCACCGCGCGCGGCAGGTCGCGATGGGTGGCCGCCACCACCCGCACGTCGACGTTGAGCACGCGCTCGCCGCCGACGCGCTGGAAGCTGCCGTCCTGGAGCACCCGCAGCAGGCGCACCTGGGCGGCCAGGGGCAGTTCGCCGATCTCGTCCAGGAACAGGGTGCCGCCGTCGGCCCGCTCGAACCAGCCCTTGCGGGTGCCAAGGGCGCCGGTGAAGCTGCCGCGCTCGTGGCCGAACAGCTCGGAATCGATGAGTTCGGGCGGGATGGCGCCGCAGTTGACGCGCAGGAACGGCCCGCCGGCGCGTCTTGAGTGGCTGTGCACGGCGCGCGCCACCACTTCCTTGCCCGTGCCGGTCTCGCCCAGGATCAGTACCGGCGCGTCGGAACGGGCCACCTGGCGCACCGCCGCCATGACCTCGCGCAGTCCCTCCTCGGCGCCGACGATGGCCTCGTTCAGGCCGGCGCGTTTCAGGCGCTGGGTGCGTCGTTCCTCGCCGAGCCGGCGCAGCAGTTGGCGGGCGGCCGGGCCCAGGCCGGCGGCCAGTTCGGCGAGAAAATCGTCCAATTCCGCGTCACTGCCGCTGCATTGAGCCGCCAGTTGATCGATCCGTTGTAAAAAATCGATTTCCTGTTTTATGGCATCGTTATTCATTGAATCGACCGGTATTTCATTGACATTTAACAGTATAGAAGGCTTGAGTGGTCCTGCCAGGACTGGGAACGCTTCGCCGGCGCACATCCCGTCCGTCGCCCCGACTCAGGGGTTGTCCAATGTATTCAGATACTTGGCGCAGGGCCGGGACAAACCCCGAAGCGTTTCGCCAAATTGACCAGCAGGCCTTAGAAGGGTTGGCACGACCTATGCAAAGCATGGCCACACACCCCAACACGGAGTCCGCCATGCCCGCCCTGTCCCTGGTCACCGCCCTGCCTCCCCTATCCAGCCGACGCACCCGCCTGTGGCTCGTGCTGGTGGGCGGCGTGCTCGCCACCCTGACCACCTTGCATTTCATCCCCGGCTGGGAGACGGGCGCGCGGGAAACCCTGGGCCTGTCGATGCTCGGCATGATGGCCATCTTCCTCGCCGCCCTGGTCTGCGAATACATGGATTCCAGCCTCGGCATGGGCTACGGCACGACGCTGACTCCTCTCCTGCTGCTGGCCGGATTCGAGCCGCTGCAGATCGTGCCGGCGGTGCTGATCAGCGAACTGATGACCGGCCTGGCCGCCGGCCTGCTGCACCAGCGCGACGGCAACGTGGATTTCCTGCGCGATGCGCGCGCCCGCCGCACCACCCTGCTGCTGGGCAGCCTGTCCGCGGTCGGCGCCATCCTCGCGGTGTGGCTGGCGGTGAGCATCTCCAAGTTCTGGCTGGGCCTGTTCATCACCGCCATCATCCTGGCCATGGGCGTGATCATCCTGCTTAGCCGCCACCGTCGGATTCCCTACCGGCCCGGCGGCATCGTCGCGGTGGGCGCCGTGGCGGCCTTCAACAAGGGTCTGTCGGGCGGCGGCTACGGCCCCCTCGTCACCTCCGGCCAGGTGGTTTCCGGATTGCCGGCGAAACACGCGGTAGCGGTGACCTCGCTGGCGGAATCCTTCACCTGCCTGATCGGCGTGCTCGCCTACCTGGCCCTGGGCAAGAGCATCGCCTGGGAACTCGCCGTGCCGCTGGCCCTCGGCGCCTTGCTCTCCGTGCCGATGGCCACGCTGACCGTGCGCCGCGTATCGGAAGCCACCCTGCGCGGCCTGGTGGGCTGGGTGACCTTGCTGCTTGGCATGATCGCCCTCTTCAAGCTACTCTGAAATTGGCGCGGACGCGGCCTCTCGCGCGAGAAACCGCACGGTCGGCGCCGCGGTACCCTCCCCTCCCCGCTCCCGCCGTTTGGGGACGTCGGGGGGGAGGCCCAGTCAGGCGCGGGAAATCGCTCGTTTCAGCGCGTCTGCCATGGCCCCCGCCGCCGCTTCCGGCGGCTTTTTCATGGCCGCGCGATCGCGCGGGGCGACACCGGCATGCGCGCCAGGCGCGGGGGGAACGTCCTTGAGCCGCATGCTCAGGGCGATGCGTTTGCGAGCCAGATCCACCTCCATCACCTTCACCCTGACGATGTCGCCGGCCTTGACCACGTCGCGGGGGTCCTTCACGTACTTCTCGGACAGGGCGGAGATGTGCACCAGGCCGTCCTGGTGCACGCCAACGTCCACGAAAGCGCCGAAGTTGGCGACGTTGGTCACCACCCCCTCCAGGGTCATGCCCGGCTTCAGGTCCCTGAGGTCGTGCACGCCGTCCTGGAAGGTGGCGGTCTTGAAGGCGGGCCGCGGGTCGCGGCCGGGCTTTTCCAGCTCCTTCAGGATGTCGCGCACGGTGGGCAGGCCGAAGCGCGCGTCGACGTACTTGTTCGGGTCCACTCGCCTCAATACGTCGGTGTTGCCGATGACGCCCTTCATGTCCAGCTTCAGGTCGGCCAGGATGCGTCGCACCAGTGGGTAGGCCTCCGGGTGCACGGCGGACAAGTCCAGGGGATTGTCGCCGCCGGGCACGCGCAGGAAGCCCGCGGCCTG
>VGXH01000108.1 GCA_016873405.1 bacterium | reverse complement strand
CGTCACGGCGCAGCACGAGCGGCGGGTTGTGACCGGCGTTGGTGCAGGTGAAGCGGCCGGTGGCCGTCTCCAGCACGCCGTAGAAGAAGGTGGCGAACATGTGCGGGTCGGTCGAGCGCACCAGCAGGTCGTTCACGCGCTGGACGACGCTGGCCACCGTGCCGCGGTGCAGCACCTGGCCGTGCAGGCTGGCCTGCAGGTTCGACATCAGCAGGGCCGCCGGCATGCCCTTGCCCGAAACGTCACCGATGGCGATGCCGATCGCGTCGTCGCCCTGCGCCAGGAAGTCGTAGTAGTCGCCGCCGATCTCGCGGCTGGGCACGCTGGCGCCGGTGACCTCGAAGCCCGGCACCTGCGGCTGCGCCCCCGGCAGCAGCCGCATCTGGATGGCGCGCGCGGTGGCCAATTCCTGCGTCAAACGCTCGTTGGCCAGCGCCAGCTCGCGCCCGTGCTTCACCGCGAAGGTCATCTCGTTGAAGCTGCGGGCCAGATCGCCGAACTCGTCCTCGTTCGGGATCGCGATCACGGCGTCCAGGTCGCCGGCCGCCACCGCCCGCGTCCCGCGGTGCAGGGCGTGCACGCCGGTGACGATCCCCTCGCTGATCCGCACGCCGAAGAACACCGCGAAGCCCTCGATGATCAGGAACAGGAGAGCCACCACGCAGAGCCCGACGACGATGGCCACGTTCAGGTTCGACTCGCCCTCGATGAAGTCGGCCTTGAGGTCGGCCGCGCCCACGCGCAGGCGCAGGAACGTGCCGTGCTCGCGCAGGCGTCCGTCGCGCAGTTCGCTGAGCGCCAGGAACGTGCCGCCGAAGAAGAGACCTTCGGGGAACCAGGGGCCGGTCGCGGCCGGATCGCGGTAGCTGGCTTCCAGGCCGGAGAACCTGAGATCGCTGCTCTGCTTCTTGCGCCCCGCGCTCCCGTCCTGGAAGCCGATCACGAGGTCGCCCTGCGCCGTGCGCCCGACGCTGCCGGAGATGAAGACGCCCGCGCGCAGCTGGCGCGACAGCTCGGTCAGCGGCCGGCGTCCCAGCTGCCACGCGCGCAGCTGCGGCTGCGGCGCGTCGAGGCCCTGCCAGCGGACCAGCCAGATGTGCCCGCCGGCCAGGAACCAGCCGGTCGAGTCGGCGGGCGCCGCCCATGGTCCCTCGTCGGCGGCCGCGGCCGGGACCGAGTCCGGCACGGCGCCGGCGGCGGGCGCGCCCCCGTCTTCGTCGCCATCGTCGCCATCGTCGTCATCGTCATCATCGCGGCCGCGCCCGGCGGCCTTGTCGTCCAGGGCGCGTCGGAACGCGACAGCCAGGTCCGGGGCCCAGGCCGGCGCGCCGCCGGCCGGGTCCGGCCAGCTGAAGGCGGTGTCGAAGAGCGCCGGCGCCACGGCGACGCCCCCGGCCGCCAGGCGGCGCCAGCCCTCGAGCGCGGCCTCGGCGCGGGCCGCGCGCGCGCCGCCCAGTCCGGTGTAGAGGATCATCAGGCCGAGCCCGACGACCAGCAACAGCGGCACGACGCCGATCAGCACGGCGCTGACCGCCAGCTTCGGGCGCAGGCGCAGGAAGTGCAGGCGCATGCCCATCGCCAGGTGGAACAGCGACCAGGCCCAGAACAGCAGCAGCGGGACGAGCGCCCACGTGCCCAGTCCGCGCACGGCCGCCGGCGACTCGCCGTCAGCCGACTTCCAGAAGCCCCAGCACAGCGCCACCAGGAGGATGGCGGCCACGCCCAGCCCGAAACCGACGGCCCGGCGCCGGTCCGACACGCGGCGCCAGCACCGGTAGCGGCGCCAGGTCAGGAACGCCACGGCCCACAGGACGATCAGCACCCGGCCGACGGGTCCGGCCAGCATGGCCAGCGCCAGCATGGGGAACAGCGAAGCGGTCCACAGCCGCTGGCCGCGGATGCCCGGCAGCAGGAATCGCGCGGTCAGCAGCCAGGAGGCCGACACCAGCAGCGCGATCAGGAGCGCGGGCGCCGTCCGGCCGCCCAGGCCCGCGGCGGCGACGGCCAGCTTCAGCAGCGCCGCGGCCAGCAGCAGCAGGAATCCCAGCAGCAAGCTGCGCCAGTGGGCGGCGGATGTGCGCGGTTCGGGCAGCTTCACGGTGGCTCCGGCTTCTGGGTGTCGCGGCGGGGACAGGGCCGCGCCATCGTAACCGGCGGTCGCGGCCGCGCCAAGCGGCGGTTGCCTCCCCGCCGCCGCGGGCCTAACGTGGCGGGCGGGGCGCCCGCCCCGGGCGCCGCCGAGAGGCCCGCCGCCGCACCGGACCGAGCCGACCGAGGAGATCGCCGTGGAATCCGCGCTGCCCGACCCCGCCACGCTCCTGCCCCCGTCGTTCGCCGCCGTCGCGCCCGTCCTCGACGAGGTCGTCGAGCGCTGGCATGGGGCCGAGCCCGCGCCCGGCGACTGGCCCGAGGCCCTTGGGGCCCTGCCCCCGCGCGAGCCGGAGGGCTGGGCGCGACTGGTCGAGCAGCTGCAGCTGATCAACACCTTCCAGTGGCACGAGGAGGACCGCAGCCGCGCGCACGGCGCCGGCGACGCGGTGCTGGCGGCGGTCAAGCGCTCCATCGACGAATCCAACCGCCGGCGCGTGCAGGCGGTCGATCGCCTGGACGCGGTGATCCACGCCGGCTACTCGGAGCTGGGCGTGATCGACCCCTCGGCGCCGCTCAACAGCGAATCCCCGGGCAGCATCATCGACCGCCTGAGCGTGCTGGCGCTGAAGGCCTGGCACGCGGGCGAGGCCGTGGTGGAGGCCGCGCCGGCCGACCGCCGCGCGATGCAGGACCGGCTGGCGATGCTGCGCGAGCAGCAGCGGGACCTGGGACAGTGCCTGGACGACCTGCTGCAGGGCATCCGGCAGGGTCGCGTGGGGCTGAAGCTGTACCGGCAGATCAAGCTGTATCGCGATGCGGAGACCGGGCGCCTGGTGGCCGACTTGGATTGATGCGGGATTGATCAGGGATTGATGCGGGATTGATGCGGGATTGGCGCGGGACTGGCGCGGAATCGACGCGAGGCGCCGCGCGCGCCGCTACTCGGCCAGCAGGTCGGCGGCGCGCCGCCAGTCGCCCTCGGTGGTGACCTTCCAGTTGCCCGGTTCGCCGTCGACGACCGCCGGCAGGTGGCCGCGCGCGGCCAGCAGGCCGCCGTCGTCGGTGAACGAGGCGCGCGCCGCGGCCGCCCAGGCGTGGGCCTCGCGCAACTGCTCCCAGCGGAAGACCTGCGGCGTCTGCACCGCCAGCAGGGTGTCGCGCGCCAGGTAGCGCGCCTGGCCCTGCTCGCTGTGGACGATCGTGTCGTGCACGGGCACCCCCGGCACCGCGCCGCCGCGCGCGGCGGCCGCCGAGGCCAGCCGGGCCAGCAGCGCGGCGGTGGCGAAGGGCCGCGCCGCGTCGTGGATCGCGACCAGATCGCCGGCCTGCGGCCCGAAGGCCGCCTCCAGCGCCAGCAGTCCGTGCCAGGCCGAGGCTGTGCGCGTCGGGCCGGCGTCGGCCACGGCCAGCGGCACGGCCAGGTCCGCCAGTTCGGCCGCGACCTGCCGGTGCCACGTCGCCGGCGCGGTGATCGTCACCGAGCGCAGCGGCGCCGGTTGCGCGGGGTCGCCGGCGACGAAGGCGTCGATGGCCACGCGCAGGAGCATGCCGCGGCCGGTGGGGCGGAACTGCTTGGGCACCTCGCCGCCGCCGGCCGCGCGCAGACCTCGCCCGCCGGCCACCACCAGCAGGTGCAGCGGCGGCCGCGCAGGCGCGCTCACGGCGTCGCCTCGCGCGCGCGTCGCGCGCCCGCCGCGTGTCCGCCGTCGAGCGCCAGCGCGACGGCCTCCTCCACGCTGGTCGCGGCGACCAATTCGAGACCCTTGACGCCGCGCGGCCGCCGGCCCGCGCCCGCGGCCAGCACCACGCGCGCGAAGCCGTGGCCGGCCGCCTCGCGCAGGCGCGCCTCCAGTTCGGCCACGCCGCGCACCTCGCCGGTCAGTCCCACCTCGCCCAGCACCAGCGTGCCCTCGGGCACCGGCCGCTCGCGCAGCGAACTGGCCAGCGCGGCGATCACGGCCAGGTCGGCGCCCGGATCGTCGATGCGGCCGCCGCCGGCCACCTTGACGAAGATGTCGCAGCCGGCCAGGTCCAGGCCCGCGCGCTTCTCGAGGATGGCCGCCAGCAGCGCCACGCGCTTGCTGTCGACGCCCTGCACCACGCGCTGCGGCGTGCCGTAGCGCGCCGGCGCCACCAGCGCCTGCACCTCGACCAGGAACGTGCGCGAGCCGTTCTTGACGGCGCAGACCGCCGCGCCCGGCTCGACGCCCCGCCGTCCGCTGAGGAACAGCAGCCCCGCCTGGTCGACGGGCACCAGGCCCTCGCCGCGCATCTCGAGCACGGCCAGTTCGCCGGTGGTCCCGAAGCGGTTCTTCACCGCGCGCACCATGCGGATGGCGCCGCCGCCCGAGCCCTCGAAGTAGAGCACCGTGTCGACCATGTGCTCCAGCAGCTTGGGCCCGGCCAGGTCGCCGGTCTTGGTGACGTGGCCGACCAGGAACACGGGCCAGCCGCTGCGGCGCGCGAAATCGGCCAGCACGCCGCCGCAGTAGCGGATCTGCGCCGGGCTGCCGGGGAAGGCGTCGACGACGTCGCTGTGCAGGGTCTGGATGGAATCGGCGATGACCACGGTCGCCGGCGGCGCGGTCGCCGCGGGCGGGCTGCCGGCGGCCGCCGCCAGCGTGGCCTCGTCCAGCGCGCCGAGGATGGTCTCCAGGTGCACTTCGGGCAGGATCAGGAAGCCGGGTTCGCGGTCGGGCCGAAAGCCCAGGCGCTCGGCGCGCATGCGGATCTGCGCCGGCGATTCCTCGCCGGCCAGGTAGACCACGCGCACGCCCCGGCGCGCCCACCACAGGGCCAGCCCCGTCAGCAGCGTCGACTTGCCGACGCCGGGCTCGCCGCCCAGCAGCACGACCGAGCCTTCGACCAGGCCGCCGCCCAGCACGCGCGCGACCTCGGTCGGCTCGACCGGCAGGCGGCGCGTGGCGGCCGATTCCACCTTGGCCAGCGGCACCGGGCGCGGCGCGGCTCCGGACGGCGCGGCGCCGCCGCGGCTGCCGTTGCCGAAGCCCACCGGACGCTTGTCGGCGGCCCGGTACCCGCGGGCGCCCTTGGAGGCGCCGGCGGCCGGGGCCACCTTCAGCTCGGTGAACGTGTTCCAGGCCTGGCAGGCGGGACACTGCCCCAGCCAGCGCAGTTCCTCGTGCCCGCATTCGGCGCAGAAGAAGCGCGTCGTGCTCCTGGCCATGATCCTCCGCGCGCCGCGCCGCCCACGGCCGTCAGCGCACCAGCTGCAGTTTCTGCTGCCGCGCGTCGCCGCCGGCCACGAGCCGGCAGAAGTAGACGCCGCTCGGCGCGGCTCGACCGCGGTCGTCGCGGCCGTCCCAGACCGCGACATGATCGCCCGCGCTCTGCGCCCCGTCCAGCAGGGTCCGCACCCGACGGCCGCGCGCGTCGATGATCTCCAGCCGCGCGGGTCCCGCCGACGCCAGGCCGTAGCGCAACGTCGTCTGCGGATTGAACGGGTTGGGCGCCGCGGGCGCCAGCCAGGCCACCGTCCGGGCCGCGGGCGTGTCCCCGACCGGCGACGTCCCCGGCGCCACCGTGAACGCGAAGGGCGCCGCCGCGCCGCCCACCGGCCACGTCGTCGCGAAGCCGCCGGCGTCGATGGCCGCCAGGTAGTACTCGACGCCCACGCCGGCGGCGACCGCCGGCACCTGGCCGCTGAAAAGGTCGGGAGGCCCGTTGGGGATCAGCGCCGCTTCCCGCCAGGGCCCGCCGGCGATGCGGTAGCGCAGCTTCGGCGCCGCGCCCAGGCCCAGGCGCGCGGTGATGGTGGCGCTCAGGGGCCAGGGCCCGGCCGTCACCTGCGTCGCGGCCAGCGGCGTGTGCGCGAAGACCGGGCCGAACCAGGTCGCGGCCGCGTAGGCGTCGACGATGCCCCAGCCGGTGTCGTTGTCCGGCGCCCCCGCGTGGCTGGCGGTCGCGCGCAGCGCCTCGCGCACCTGCATCGGCAGCAGCCCCGGCACGCGCTCGAGCACGAGCGCGGCCACGCCCGTCACCAGCGGGCAGCTGAGGGACGTTCCCGAAACGTTCATGTAGGCGCCGGGTTCGAAGGGATCGACGACGCGGTTGGATTGCCCCAACGCCGCCACGTCCGGCTTGATGCGCCCGTCGGCGGTCGGCCCCGGCGACGAGAACCAGGTGACGACGCCGGCCGCATCGACGGCGCCCACGGCCACGACGCTGTCGCCGTCGGCCGGGGCGATGAGGTGGCCGCTGCTGGCGCGGCTGTTGCCCGCCGAGTTGACCACCAGCAGGCCGCGTCCGGCCGCCAGGTCGGCGGCCACCGTGGTCACGCAGGTGGCCCCGTCCAGGTCGGCGAACACGTACC
>VGXH01000107.1 GCA_016873405.1 bacterium | reverse complement strand
GGGGATCGCGCCGGCCACCCTGCCGTCGATCGTCACGCGCGCGGGTCCGCTCCGCTGGATCACGCAGCGCATGCCGCCGCTCCGCGCTCAGGCATGGCCGCCGCCGCCCAGCTGGTAGCGCTCGACGCCCTGCACGCCGGGCACCTTCATGACCGCCTTGAGGATCTTCTCGAGGTTGTTCAGGTTGCGGACCTCGATCACGAGCGTCACGCGGGCCAACTCGTCCTCGGACGAGAACTCGCCGCTGGCGATGTTCGTGCTGGTCAGGCTCAGCGCGTTGCTGATGTCCTTCAGCAGGTTGTTGCGATCGTGGGCGACGATGATCAGCTTGACCATGAAGGTCTGGTCCGGGGCCGAGTCCCAGACCACGTCGATGAGGCGGTCCGGACCCAGGTTCGGGTCGCCGAGGTTGGAGCAGCCCGCGCGGTGGATCGACACGCCGCGCCCGCGCGTGATGACGCCGACGATGCCGTCGCCGGGGATGGGCTGGCAGCAGCGGGCGTAGCTGACCATCAGGTTGTCGACGCCAGCCACGCGCACGCCGGTGGACGACCGGCGCCGCAGCGTATCGACCAGATCGCGCCCCCTGTGGAGCACCTTCTCGGCCGCCGATTCCGGCCGCGGCGTCACGCGCGCCGAGACCTTGCCGGGCGTGACCTCCCCGTTGCCGACCGCCGCCAGCAGCTTGTCCAGCTCCGCATAGCCCATCTGCTGGGCGCAGTCCACCAGTTCGTCGACCTTCAGGTTCAGCTTCGCGCGCCGCAGTTCGCGCTCGAGGATCTCGCGCCCCAGCCGCACGCTCTCGTCGTACTGCGAGCTCTTGAGCCAGCGCCGCAGGTGGTGCTTGGCGCGGCTCGTCTTGACGACCTCGAGCCAGCTGGCGCTGGGCGCCGGCGTCTTGCTGGTGAGGATCTCGACCGTGTCGCCGTTCTGCAGCTCGTGGCGCAGCGTGACGATGCGCCCGTTGACCTTGGCGCCGATGCAGCGGAAGCCCACCTCGGAGTGGATGCGGAACGCGAAGTCCAGCGGATTGGCGCCGCGCGGCAGCTGGAAGACGTCGCCGCCGGGGCTGAGCACGAAGACCTCGTCGCGGAAGAAGTCGACCTTCACGTTCTCCATGAACTCGCGCGGGTCGTCGACGTCCTCCTCCCACTCCATGAGCTGTCGCAGCCACTTGACCATGTCGGCCAGGTCGGTCCGGTCGGCGCCGCCGCCCTCCTTGTAGCGCCAGTGCGCGGCGATGCCCAGTTCGCAGCGCTCGTGCATCTCCTCGGTGCGGATCTGAACCTCGACGTACTTGCCGCCGGGCACGCGCACGGTCGAGTGGATGCTCTGGTAGCCGTTCGGCTTGGGCGTGGCGATGTAGTCCTTGATGCGGTCGGACAGCGGAGCGTAGGTGCTGTGCAGGACCCCGAGGGCATGGTAGCAGTCGGCCTTCGTCGCCACGACCACGCGCAGCGCCAGCTGGTCGAAGATGCGGTCGAGCCCGATGTCCTGCGCCTTCATCTTCCGGTAGATGGAATAGAAGTGCTTGGCGCGCCCCGAGATCTGGCAGTCGATGCCGGCCTCCTGGAGCTGGGAGCGGAGCGGGGCGACCATCTTCTCGAGCAGGCGCTCCCGTTCGGCGCGCGTCTGGTGGATCCCGGACTCGACGGCGAAGTAGCCCTCGGGCTGCAGCACCTTGAAGGCCAGGTCCTCCAATTCCCATTTGATCTTGGCGATGCCGAAGCGATTGGCCAGCGGCGCGTAGACGTCCATCGTCTCCTGCGCGATGTCCAGCTGGCGGTCCGGCGGCAGGAACGAGAGCGTGCGCATGTTGTGCAGACGATCGGCCAGCTTGATCAGCACGGTGCGCGGATCCTGGGCGATGGCCAGCACCAGCTTGCGGTAGGTCTCGGCCTTTCGCGCCTCGGGCGCCACCGCGCGGATCCCGCTGATCTTCGTGACGCCGTCCACCATCAGCGCGACATCCTTGCCGAAGCGCTGGCGGATGTCCTCCAGTTCGTAGTCCGTGTCCTCGACGACGTCGTGCACCATCGCCGCGATCAGCGTGTCGACGTCCAGGCGCAGGTCCGCCAGGATGCTGGCCACGGTCAGGGCGTGCACGAAGTAGGGCTCCTTGCTGCGCCGGAACTGGCCTTCGTGCGCGGCCATGGCGAAGCGGAAGCCGAACCAGAGCTTGTCCTCGTCGGCCTGGGGGTTGTAGATGCGCACGCGCGCCCACAGGTCCTCCATCATGGCCTGGAAATCGACGGCCTGGGGGTCGGAGGTGCTCATGGCGTCACCGACGGCCGGACGTCCACCAGCAGCTGCTGCACCGGGTCGTAGACGCCGCCGCGCGGACGGAACGTGCTGCGGGTCAACTGGAAGAGGATGTCCCAGCGGCGGTCCTGCCAGTCGGCGCCGCCGCCGACGGCCGGACCGCGGCGGCGCCATGACTCGCCGCAGCCGAAGGCCAGGAACTCGCGCGCGAGGGCGGGCTCGCCGTTGCCGTTCGCCTGGGCGGGGCCGCGGAACCGGAACCGCAGGTGCAGGCCGCCGCTGAGCGCGGTCGGCTGTGCCTGCAGGCGCAGGCCGCAGCAGCGGAACACGGGCTTCCGGTTGCCGGAGCCGAACGGCTCCAGGTTCTCGAGGTCCTGCACCAGAGCCGCTACGTCGCGCTGGCTCAACTGCGTCAGGTCGAGGTCCAGGTCATAGGACTCGGGCACCGGACCGGCGTGCGGTTCTTCGCGCAACGCGGCCAGGAAGGCGGCGCGGAATGCGTCGACGTCGCGCGCCCTGAGCGTCATGCCGGCGGCCTGCGCGTGGCCGCCGTGGCGGGCCAGCAGGGGCGCGCAGCGATCCAGCACCGCCTTGACGTCGAGGCTCGGCACGCTCCGCGCGGAACCGCGCGCTTCGTCGCCCTCGATCGAGATGAGCACGACCGGCAGCTGGTACTGCTCGACCAGGCGCGCGGCGCCGATGCCGATGATGCCCTTGTGCCACTCGGACGACGCCAGCACCAGGCCCGGGTCGCCCCGCTGCACGTACGGGAGCGCCGCGGCGATCGCCTCGTCCTTCAGGCGGACGTCCTGCTCCTTGCGGCGGCTGTTCGTGCGATCGGCTTCCTCGGCCAACGCCCGGGCCAGGTCGTGGTCCCGGGTCAGCAGCAGTTCCAGCGCGGACATCACGCGCCCGATGCGCCCGCAGGCGTTCAGGCGCGGCGCCAGCTGGTAGGCGAAGTCGCCGGTCGTCACCGGGAAGCCGCGGTCCAGTCCCGCGACCGCGAGCAGGGCCGCGAGTCCCGGCCGGATCGAGGCGCGGTCGTTGAACCGTTCGAGGCCCTTCTTGACCAGGATCCGGTTCTCGCCGGAAAGCGCCATCTGGTCGGCGACCAGCCCCATCGCGACCAGGTCGAGCACCGAGTGCAGGAAATCGGCCGGCAGGCTCGCGGGCTCGCGCTGCCGCAGGGCCTGGGCCAGCTTGAAGGCGACGGCCACACCGCACAGGTCGCTGTTCGGATAGGTCGTGCCGTCGCGTCGCGGGTTGACCAGCGCCGTGGCCCGGGGACGTTCCTCGAAGATGTGATGGTCCAGCACGACCACGTCCAGGCCCAGGTCGCGCGCCAGGCCGATCTCCAGGGCGGCCGCCGAACCGGTGTCGACGGTCAGCAGCAGGGTGACGCCGCGGTCGGCCCACTCGCGCACCATGCGGCCGGCCACCCCGTAGCCGTCGGTGGCCCGGTCCGGGATGAACGCCGGCTCGCAGTGCACGCGCGAGCCCTCGACGGTCAGGACGCTGAGCGCCTCGTAGAGGAGGGCGCTGCCGGTGATCCCGTCGACATCGAAGTCGCCGTGCACGGCCACGCGTTCGCCGTCCCGGGCGGCCTGCCGCACGCGTTCGACGGCGGCGTCCATCTCGGCCAGTTCGAACGGGTCGTGGAGCTGGTCCAGCGAGGGGTAGAAGAAACCCTCCAACGCGCGGCCGCCGGTCACGCCACGGGCCGCCAGCACACGCAGCAGGTGTTCGGAGACGGGAACGTCCAGGGGCACCTTGCGGCGCATGTCCGCCAGCACAGCCTCGTCGACAGGCGCACCACGACGCCACGGCCGGCCGGTGAACACGCCGACCGCCTGCGCCGGGTCCTGGGAATCAACCCGCGGGTCGCCCACGCCTGCTCGCTTCCTGCGCGGCCGCCGGGCGGCGGCCGACCCCGACCCGCGGCAAGCCGCGGGCCCGTTGCGTCAGACGTGAGAAGCCGGTCGTAAGCCGAGTTCTGTTACCGCCGGTCCCTCGCGGGACCCGCGGCGGCGGTCATGTATCTGGGATCGCCGTTGCCGGCGACCTCGAGCGACCTACCCGGGAGTGCAAACGAGGCGGGCAGCCTCATCCTCCCCTATTTGGTCTTGCTCCGGGTGGGGTTTGCCGTGCCGCCCCCGTCGCCGGGAGCGCGGTGAGCTCTTACCTCGCCGTTTCACCCTTACCGCGGCCGAAGCCGAGGCGGTTTGTTTTCTGTGGCACTTTCCGTGGGATCGCTCCCCCTGGCCGTTAGCCAGCACCCTGCCCTGCGGAGCTCGGACTTTCCTCGGACCTCCCGGATCACAGGATTCGGGAGGCCCGCGACTGCCTCCCCAGCTTCTCACATCTGCAAGGATAACGCCCCCCTGCGGAGTTGTCACCGGGGATTTCGCGCCGACGCCGGCAGCCGACGGCCGGGCGCCGTCGTCCCGGTCGCCGCCGCTCCGGATCAGCCGTCCAGGGTCAGCCGTCCAGGGTCAGCCGTCCAGGGCGCGGTTGGCCAGCGCGTCGGCGTGGGCGTTGTGCTCCCGGCGCACGTGGGCGACCTCGAACTCGGCCAGGCTGCGGCTCAGGAACACGACCTGCTGGTAGAGCGGGCGCAGTTCCGGGCTCTTGACGCGGTACGTGCCGTGCAGCTGCCGCACGATCAGTTCGCTGTCCATCTTGAGATGGACGCGCCGAACGCCCCAGCGCTGGCAGAACTCGAGGGCCGTCACCACTGCGCGGTACTCGGCGACGTTGTTGGTGGCGCGGCCGATGGCTTCGCAGTGCTCGGCCAGGGCTTCTGCGCCCTTGCGGCGGAAGACGATCCCGATCGCCGCCGGGCCGGGGTTGCCGCGGCTGGCGCCGTCGGTGAAGATCTCCAGGACGTAGCGGCCCCGCGACGGCAGCGGGCTGCGCAGCAGCGAGGACGCGGCGACGAGCGGCGGAAAGCGGTCGCCACCGGCCTCGACCACGGGCGTGGGTTCGGCGTCATCGGGATCTTCGCGCCAGACCGGAGCCGGCACCAGGATCGGCCCCGGCGCCCTCGGGTCGGCGACGGCCGATTCCTCCGGTTCGTGCTCCGCCTGCAGCTCGCGGCGCCAGATCGCCAGCCGCCGGCGCAGTTCGCGCACCGAGAGGCCGCACTCCCGGGCCAGGGTGCGCAGATCGCCGCTGCGCTCGAGCGCGCGGAGCAGGTCGGTCAGGGTCTGCGGATCGTTGCTGTTCATGGGGTCCTTCCCGGTCCGATCTGGTTCAGCCGAGACCCGGACGAGGTCAGATCTCGATGACGACGCGCCCGCACCCGCCGCAGCGCACCACCGCGCGGCGGCCGCGAAGGTCGGCGGCGACGGCGGCGGGCAATTGCTCGCGACAGCCCCCGCAGGCGCCGCCCTTGAGCGCGACGACCGAGACCAGGCCGCGCCCCTGCAGCCGTTTCAGGTGCCGACCGAGGTCCGCCGGCAGCAACGCCACCAGGCGGTCCAATTCGGCCTGGCCATCGGCGATGGTCCGGGCGCCGCGGTCGGCCGCCGCCGCCAGGGCCGCCAGTTCCGCCCGCGAACGCGCAGCCTGACGCCCCTGGTCGGCGGCGGCTTCGCCCGCACCGGCTTCGGCCGCCTCCAGCGCGGCGAGCAGACCCAGCGCCTCGGCCTCGAGCGCCTCCCGACGCCCCGCCAGCGCCGCGGCCTCGAGCCTGACCGCCGCCGCCTGCCGGCTGTCGGTCACCTGCGCCAGGCGCCGCTCGTGGTCCGCCAGCCGGGCCCCGACATCCTTCAGTTCCCGATCGAGCCGGCGCAGCGCGGCCCCGGCCTCGGCCACCGCCCGGGTGGCGACCTCCGCGTCGACGGCCAGTTCCCGCCCGAGCGCCCCGAGGTGGTCGTCGCGACGGGCGTGCCGCTGCTGCGCATCGCGCGCGGCCTCGAGCCGTTGTTCGAGCGCCGCCACTTCCGCCAGCGCCGCGTACACCACCTGCAGGTCCATGCCGCCTCCGGCGCCGTCGCGCCGCCGGCATCATACACGGACGGCGGCCGGCGGGCACGAAAAAAGGTGCCGCGGCACCTCGAGCATCGATCCCGCAATGTTCCCAGTCCCAAGGCCTTACGGATGGTGGGCGATGCAGGACTTGAACCTGCGACCTCTCGCGTGTGAGGCGAGCGCTCTAGCCAGCTGAGCTAATCGCCCATCCGTACGCCATCTGTGGTCCGCGCGGGGCGCGGGAGCCTG
>VGXH01000106.1 GCA_016873405.1 bacterium | reverse complement strand
GGTTGTGCCCCGCCGAGCGATGCTCGGGCGGCGCAGTGGCGCAGGCGCGCGCCCGCGTCGCCCCGCTTGCGCCGGCGCAAGCCCGGCAGCAAGTGTCGAGGCAAGTGTCGAGGCAAGTGCCGAGGCTGGCGCCGAGACGACTGCCGGCGCCGCCGCTCCCCGAACCCATCCGCCCCCGGAGGCTTCCCGTGCCCACCGCCTGGAAAGGCCTGCTCGTCGGCGGCCTGCTGCCCGCCCTGCTGTTCGGCATCACCGGCACGCTGCAGAAAGTCTACGGCCGCGCCGGCGGCGGCGCCGGCTGGTACCTGCCGCTGGTGGGGCTGGGCGTGGCGGCAACCGGCCTGGTCGCCCTGCCGTTCCTGGGGGAACGCGCGTTGACGGCGCGGGCGAGCGCTGTCGCCCTGGCCATCGGGGCGAGCTGGGGACTGGGCATGCTCGCGGTCGTCGTGGGCCTCGGCCGCTTCGGCGCGCCGCTGTCGAAGCTGGCGCCCCTCTACAACCTCAACACCCTGGTGGTGGTGCTGCTGGCGCTGGCCCTGTTCGCCGAGAGCCGGGAGGTCCACGTGCCGCGGTTGCTGGCCGGAGCGGCGCTCATCGTGGCGGGCGGGGCGCTGGTGGCCAGGGCGTAGCGGGCGCCGATGCGGTACGTTGACCTCGCCGAGACCGGATTTCGCCTTCGCAGAAGGGCAATTGACCAGCCGCAGCCGGACCTTCGTGAATAGTCCGGGCTCAGGGCTTCCCGCGTCGACGCGATGCCGCGCCCGCGACCAGCGCCAGGAACGGCGCCAACGCCGCCGCGGTCCACTTCTCGACGATGCGCCGCCGGATCCGCAGCGTGCGGTCGCCGCGGTCGTGCATCATCCGCGCGCATTCGTCCGGTCGCACCGGGTAGATGGCGCAGCGGCCGCGGTCGTAGAAGACGCAGCGGCCCGGCGCCGCGATCTCGGCCAGCGTCCAGCGGCTGCCCGGCTTCTTGCCGTCGCGCAGCTTGTGGGGCATCACGCCCGGGCGCTGCGTGCCGTCGGCCGCGTGCGTGACGCCGATCGCCAGGTAACGGCGGAAGGTCTCCTCCACCGACAGGCCGAGGTGCCGCGCCAGGCGGGGGATCTGCTCGGGCGTGAACCAGCCGGGCGCGTTGAGGCAGGCGGCGCGGCAGTCCACGCAGTCGCAGCTGGCGATGGAGAAGTCCTCGCGCGCCGGGGCGGGAGCCGGCGCGCGCTTCGGCGGCGGCGGCGGCGCCGTCTGCGGCGACCGCCCCGGCGCGGCTCGCGGTCGCGGCCGGGGCGCGGGCTTGGCTCTCGGCTTCGGCGTCATCGCGGCTCCCCATGTCGTCGGCGCTGGATCGCGCCCTCCAATCCTGCTATCAATGGCGCGGAATCGCCAGCCCGCATCGACGCCAGGGCCCGGCCCGGGAGACGCCGCGGGTGCTGGCGGTGATCGACGACTACGCCCGGGGCCTGGTGCCCCTGGTGGTGCCGGTGACCCTGCTGCGGCACTACGTCGAGCTGCTGGACGTCCCCTGCGTCCGCGACCAGGCGTATCTCAATCCCCACCCGCGCGAATTGATGCTCCGCAATCACGTCTGACCGCGACGGGGGCGCGGTCCACGGGCGACCGGCCAGCCCGGCGGGCGCCGGAATTTTCGGCGCATCCGGGCAATTGCGGTTGACACCGTTTCCCCTTGCCATATTTTCTGCGCGTCGTCAGCGGACCGCGGACGGTCCTTCCGGCAGCGAGCCGGCGCGGGCGACGTTCCGGCGGCGGCGCCAGCCCCCACCGGTCATGCACCACGGTCAGTCCTCACGGAGGCGGACCTTGACACAGCTCAGCGCTCGCCTGGACACCTTGGCCGGGCTGGGCCGGAACCTGCAGGAGGTCGATGCGGGAGCCTCTCCCGACGACCCTCCGTCGCTCGTTGCCGAGCCCGTTCCCTCCGCGGCGTCAGCCAATATCCCCGCCCTTCCGATCCAGCTCGAACATCTCCTGGCCAGGCGGCTGCCCCGCACCGGCCCGCGCACGCGCCTGTTCCGTCGCGCCCACTTCCCGGACGTGAAGGACCGCGACTGGCACGACTGGAAGTGGCAGCTGCGCCACTCGTTCAAGACGACGGAGCAGCTGGCCCGCGTGCTGGAGTTGACGGACGAGGAGCGAGCCGCGCTGGACCGCTGCGGCTCGCTGCTGCCGGTCGCCGTGACGCCCTACTACATGAGCCTGCTGGACGCGTTCGAGGCCGACTGCGGGCTGCGGCGCACCGTGGTGCCCGTGCAGAACGAGTTCCTGCGCATGCCGGGCGAGGCGGACGATCCCCTGGACGAGGACGGGCACAGCCCGGTCCCCGGCCTGGTGCACCGCTACCCCGACCGCGTGCTCTTCCTGGTGCTGGACCGCTGCGCCACCTACTGCCGCTACTGCACGCGCTCGCGCGTGGTCGGGCAGGACGAGCTGCGCCCGGGCCGCGAACGCTGGGACACGGCGCTGGACTATATCCGCAGCCACCCGGAGGTCCGCGACGTGCTGCTGTCGGGCGGCGACCCGCTGACGCTCAGCGACGACCGCCTGGACTACCTGCTGGGCGAGCTGCGGAAGATCCCGCACGTGCAGTTCGTGCGCATCGGCACCAAGGTGCCGGCCGTGCTGCCGCAGCGCATCACGCCGGCGCTGGTCAAGGTGCTGCGCAGGCACCATCCGCTGTGGCTGAGCCTGCACTTCCTGCACCCGGCCGAGTGCACGCCCGAGGTGGCCGCCGCCTGCCGGCGCCTGGCCGACGCCGGGATCCCGCTCGGCAGCCAGACCGTGCTGCTGAAGGGCGTGAACGACGACGTCGCCGTGATGAAGGCCCTGGTCCACTCGCTGCTCATGATGCGGGTGCGCCCGTACTAC
Source organism: bacterium (assembly GCA_016873405.1). The sequence continues at coordinate 3,643 of VGXH01000106.1, read as the reverse complement.
CTGTACCAGTGCGACCCCATCTCCGGCTCGTCCCACTTCCGCACCACGGTGGACAAGGGACTGGAGATCATCCGCGGGCTGCGCGGCTTCACCACCGGCTATGCGGTGCCGACCTACGTCATCGACGCGCCGGGCGGCGGCGGCAAGATCGCGCTGCAGCCGGACTGCCTGGTCGGCCGCGACGGCTCGGACGTGCTGCTGCGCAACTACGAGGGCCACGTCCACCGCTACCCCGATGGTCAGGCCGCGCTGGAGGCGACCTGGTGAGGATCGGCCTGACCTACGATCTGCGCGACGACTACCTGGCGATGGGCTACACGGAGGAGGAGACGGCCGAGTTCGACCAGCCCGCCACGGTGGAAGCCATCGAGGGCGCGCTGCGCCGTCTGGGCCACGAGACCGACCGCATCGGGCACGTCCAGGCGCTGGCCGGGCGGCTGGTCGGGGGCGATCGCTGGGACCTGGTCTTCAACATCGCCGAGGGCCTGCACGGGATCGCCCGCGAGGCCCAGGTGCCGGCGCTGCTGGACGCCTGGGCCGTCCCCTACACCTTCAGTGACCCTCTGGTGATGGCCCTGACGCTGCACAAGGGCCTGACCAAGCGGGTGCTGCGCGACGGCGGCCTGCCGACGCCCGATTTCCGCGAGGTGCGCGAGGCGGCCGACATCGCGGCGGTGGACCTGCCGTTCCCGCTGTTCTGCAAGCCGCTGGCCGAGGGCACGGGCAAAGGGATCGACGGCGCCTCGCTGGTGCGCTCGCCGGACGCGCTGCGCGCCACCTGCGAGCAGCTGCTGGCGCGGTTCCGCCAGCCCGTGCTGGTGGAGACCTATCTGCCCGGACGCGAGCTGACGACCGGCATCACCGGGACGGGCGCTGCGGCGCGCGTGGTCGGCACCATGGAAGTGATCCTGGGCGAGCGCGCGGAGCCGGGCGCCTACACCTACGCGAACAAGGAACTGTGGGAGGACCGGGTGCAGTACCGCCTGGTCACCGCGCAGGACCCGGTGGTGGCGAAGGCGGAGGCCGTGGCCCTGGCCGCCTGGCGCCTGCTGGGCTGCCGCGACGGCGGCCGCCTCGACCTGCGCTGCGACGCCGGCGGCGACCCGCAGCTCATGGAGCTCAACCCGCTGGCGGGGCTGCACCCGGGGCATTCGGACCTGCCGATCATCTGCCGGATGGCGGGGCTGCCCTACGACGAGCTGATCAGGCGCATCGTCGACTCCGCCGCCGCGAGGGTCGCGCCGGTCCACCCCTAGCGGAAGGCGCCGCGGCATGCGGATCGTGATCCTGCACAACCGCGTGCCGGCCGACGCGGCCCCCGACGAGATGGACGTGCTGGTGCAGGTCGAGGCGGTGGGCGAGGCGCTCATCGCCCTGGGGCATACCGTCGAGCCGTGGGGCTGCGACCTGGACCTCGAGTCGCTGGCCTTCTCGCTGAGCGGCGCCACGCCGGACCTGGTGTTCAACCTGGTCGAGGGTCTGGAGGGCCACGGGCGGCTGATCCACCTGGCGCCGGGCGTGTTGGAGGCGATGCGCGTGCCGCTGGCAGGGTGCCCGGCAGAGGCGATCTTCCTGACCTCGCACAAGGTGCTGGCCAAGGGACTGCTGCGGCAGGCCGGCCTGCCCACGCCCGACTGGCTGGGCGACGGGCTGGCCGACGCCGCGGCCGACCCGGGCAGCGCGCAGGGCGGGCGCTGGATCGTCAAGTCCGTGTGGGAGGACGCCTCGCTGGGTATGGACGACGACGCCGTGATCGACGGCGACCCGGCCGCCGCGCGCGTGGAGCTGGCCCGCCGCGAGGGCCGCCCCGGCTCGCCGTGGTTCGCCGAGGCGTTCGTCGAGGGCCGCGAGTTCAACCTGGGCCTGCTCGACGGCCCCGACGGGCCCGTGGTGCTGCCGCCGGCCGAGATCACGTTCGAGGGTTTTCCCGCCGGCAAGCCGCGCATCGTCGGCTACGCGGCCAAGTGGCGCGAGGACTCGTTCGAGTACCGCCACACCGTCCGCCGGTTCGACCTGCCGGCCGGAGACGACGCGCTGGCCGCCGAACTGACGCGCCTGGCGCTGGCCTGCTGGCGCCTGTTCCGCCTGCGGGGCTGGGCGCGCGTGGACTTCCGCATCGACGCGCAGGGCCGTCCCTTCATCCTGGAAGTGAACGCCAACCCCTGCCTGTCGCCGGACGCCGGCTTCGCCGCCGCGCTGGAGCGGGCAGGGATCCCGTTTGCCGAGGCCATGGGGCGCATCGTCGCCGCGGCGCGGCGCTGAACGCGCGCGGCGGCGTGCCGGAACCGGAGCGTGGATCCGATGAGCAGCGAAACCGCCTTCCGCGACCAGGTAGCGCCCGCCGATGTCGAGGGCGTGCGCGAGCTGGTGCGCGCCACCGGCTACTTCAGCGACGAAGAGGTGGCCATCGCGGCCGAACTGGCGGCCGAGGCGCTGGCGCGCGGCGCCGACGCGGGCTACGAGTTCCTCTTCGCGGAGGACGAGGGCGGCCGCCTGCTCGGCTACAGCTGCTACGGCCGGGTGCCGTGCTCGACGGTGAGCTGGGACCTCTACTGGATCGCCGTGCGCCCGTCCGGCCAAGGCACGGGGCTGGGCCGGCGCCTGCTGCGCGAGACCGAGCGGCGCGCGCGCGCCGGCGGCGGGCTGGCCCTCTACGCCGAGACCAGCGGCAAGCCGCAGTACGCCCCCACGCGCGCGTTCTACGAGCGGAGCGGCTACGCCACCGCCGGCGTCTTCGCCGACTTCTACGCGCGGGGCGACGCCAAGTACACCTACTGCCGGCGGCTGGACGGCTGAGCGGCGGCGCGGCGCGCGGCCGCGCCCGGCTCAGCCGCCGCGGACGATCAGGTACGCGGCATAAACCACGTACACGCCCAGCAGCGCGCCGCCTTCCAGCCGCGAGATGCGCCCGCCGCTGCGGATGATCGGCAGCAAAGCCAGCGACAGCAGGAGCATCAGCGGCGCGTCGCGCACCATGATCGCGTGGTTGACCGCCTGCGGCGCCACCGCGGCGCAGACGCCGACGATGCCCAGCGCATTGAAGATGTTCGAGCCGATGACGTTGCCCACGGCGATGTCGGTGTTGCCGCGCTTGACGGCCACGATGGACGTGACCAGCTCCGGCAGCGAGGTGCCCACCGAGACGAGCGTCAGGCCGATGACCAGCTCGGACCAGCCGATCTGCCGCGCGATGGTGATCGACGCATCCACGAACCCGCGCGAGCCCAGCACCAGCAGCGCCAGTCCCGCGACGACCAGGGCGATGTCGCGCGCGGCGGCGTCGCGAGCCGCCTTGTGGGCCGGACGCATCTCCTGCTCGATCAACTGCACGTCGGCGGCGGCGGCCCGGCGCGCCTGGCGGTAGGCCGAGGCCAAGTACGCGGCCAGCAGCGCCACCAGGGCGAAACCGACCGGCCGCGGGATGAACCCGGCGAACGGCAGCGCCAGCCAGGGCACCAGCGCGGCGCCGGCCGCCACGGCCAGATCCCGGCGCACGATCGATAATTGGACGCGGATCGGCTGCAGCAGCGCCGTCAGGCCGAGGATCACGCCGATGTTGAAGATGTTCGAGCCGACGACGTTGCCCAGCGCGACGTCCGACGACTGGCGCAGCGTGGCGGTGAGGCTGGCTCCCAGTTCCGGC
>VGXH01000105.1 GCA_016873405.1 bacterium | reverse complement strand
GGGGCGGGCTTCCCGGAGAAGCTGACCGCGGCGCAGAAGCTGCCGGACGCGCTGGCCGCCCTGGGCGACCTGGCGAAGACGCCGGCCGCGAACATCATCAAGCTGCCGAACATCTCCGCTTCGGTCCCGCAGCTGCAGGCGGCGATCAAGGAGCTGCAGGAACACGGCTACGACATCCCCGCGTATCCCGAGGAGCCGAAGACGGAGGCGGAGATGGCCCTGCAGGCGCGCTTCGCCAAGGTGCTGGGCTCGGCCGTCAATCCGGTGCTGCGCGAGGGCAACTCGGACCGGCGCGCCGCGACGTCGGTCAAGAAGTTCGCGCAGAAGAACCCGCACCGGATGATGAAGGAATGGCCCCGGGAAGGCTCGCAGGCCCGCGTGGCCCACATGACGGAGAAGGACTTCTACGGCAGCGAGAAGTCCTTGACGATGCCCGCAGCGGCCACGGTCAGCCTCGAGTTCACCGGCCGGGACGGCGCGCGCAAGGTCCTCAAGGAGGGCCTGGCGCTGCAGACGGGCGAGGTCATCGACGCCGCCGTCATGAACGTGGCCGCCCTGCGCGCCTTCTTCGGCCGGACGATCGACGAGTGCCGGCGCGACGGCACGCTCCTGTCGCTGCACCTGAAGGCGACGATGATGAAGGTCTCCGACCCGGTCATGTTCGGCCATGCCGTGTCGGTGTTCTACGCCGCGGCGCTGGACAAGCACGCCGCCACGCTGAAGGAGATCGGCGCCAACGTGAACCACGGCCTGGCCGGCGTGCTGGAGAAGCTGGACAAGCTGCCGGCCGCGAAGAAGGCGGAAATCGAGGCCGACCTCCAGGCCGTCTACGCCACGCGCCCGGCCCTCGCGATGGTCGATTCGCGCAAGGGCATCACCAACCTGCACGTGCCCAACGACGTGATCGTGGATGCCTCGATGCCCAACGTCGTGCGCGACGGCGGCCGCATGTGGAACAACGACGACCAGCTGCAGGACACCGTCGCGATGGTGCCCGACCGCTGCTACGCGACCATGTACCAGGCGATCCTCGAGGACTGCCGCCGTCACGGCCAGTTCGATCCGTCCACGATGGGCGCGGTCTCCAACGTCGGCCTGATGGCCCAGAAGGCGCAGGAGTACGGCTCGCACGACAAGACGTTCATCGCCGAGGCGCCGGGCGCCGTGCGCGTGATCGACCGGGACGGCAAGGTGCTCCTGGAGCAGGCCGTCGAGACCGGCGACATCTTCCGCATGTGCCAGACCAAGGACGCCGCGATCCGCGACTGGGTGAAGCTGGCCGTCCGGCGCGCGCGGACCGCCGGCACGCCGGCCGTGTTCTGGCTGGACGAGAAGCGCGCCCACGACGCGCAGATCATCGCCAAGGTGAAGGCCTGCCTGCCGGAGCACGACACGAAGGGCCTGGAGCTGCCGGTCATGAAGCCGGTGGACGCGATGAACTTCACGCTGGCGCGCACGCGGCGCGGCGAGAACACCATCTCGGTCACCGGCAACGTGCTGCGCGACTACCTGACCGACCTGTTCCCGATCCTGGAGCTGGGGACCAGCGCCCGCATGCTGTCGATCGTGCCGCTCCTGAACGGCGGCGGCCTCTACGAGACGGGCGCCGGCGGCTCGGCCCCCAAGCACGTGCAGCAGTTCCTGCAGGAGGGCCACCTGCGCTGGGACTCCCTCGGCGAGTACTGCGCGCTGGTGCCGTCGTTCGAGCAGATCGCGGCCGCCGGCAACGCCCGGGCGGCGTTGCTGGCCGAGACGCTGGACGCCGCCATCGGCACCTACCTGGAGAACGCGCGCTACCCCAGCCGCAAGGTGAACGAGATCGACAACCGCGGCAGCACGTTCTACCTGGCCCTCTACTGGGCGCAGGCCCTGGCTGCGCAGGACAAGGACGCGGAGCTGAAGGCCCGTTTCGCGCCGGTGGCGAAAGCGCTGACGGAGAACGAGGCGAAGATCGCCGGCGAGCTGCTGGCCGCCCAGGGCAGGCCGACGGACATCGGCGGCTACTACCATCCGGACGACGCCAGGGCGGCAGCGGCGATGCGGCCGAGCGCCGCCTTCAACGCGGTGATCGACGCGCTGAGGTAGCGCGGCCGGTGGCCGAACCACGTGCGCCGGCGCCGGCGCGAGCCGCGCCGGCGCTCGTGCGCCCGGGTCTCCTTCAGCGCGGCATGATCACCAGCACGAACAGCGCGACCATCGCCAGATCCGCCGCCAGATGCGCGACCCACGTCGCGCGCCAGCCCCCGCTCATCAGCGCCAGGTGCGACCACAGCAGCGAGGCCGCGGCGATCAGCGCGACGCGCACCAGCATCAGCGGCCAGGGGAACAGCGCCCCGAGCAGGACCGCGTGCCAGGCGGCGAAGCCGGCCGTCGGCAGCGCCAGGCCGCCGGCGCGACCGAACGCCGCGCAGCACCGCGGCGTGGCCTGCCCGCGCCACCACCATTCCTCGAGCCAGGGGTTGAAGACGGCGAACAGCAGCAGCCAGGCCCAGGGTTCGTGCAGGTCCAGGCCCAGCGCGGCGGCCCGGGCCTGGTAGTCGCTGATCGGGCCCAGCCAGGGGCGCACGGCGACGTAGAGCGCGAGGAAGACCGGCCCGAACAGCACGGCAAGCGCCATCTCGCCGCGCCACGAACGCCGCGCGGCCGGCGCGAAGGGCAGGCCGCCGCGGCCCGTCGGCAGGCTTGCGCCCAGCAGCAGGCGCGGCGCCAGCACGCAGCCGCCGGCGGCGTAGAGCAGGAAGGTCGCCGGCAGGCTGCCCAGCCCGTGCACGCCGACGGCGCCGAGCAGCGTCGGCGCCACCAGCGCGGCCAGCAGCTGCGCGCGGGTCCGGGTCACGTCAACGGATTACTTCAGCAGCACCATCCGCTGCATCCCCTCGAAGTCGCCCGCGGTCAGCTTGTAGAAGTACACGCCCGAGGGCACGCGCGCGCCGCTGTCGTCGCGCCCGTCCCAGGTCACGCTGTGGTCGCCGGCCTCGAGGCTGCCCGCGACCAGCCTGCGCACGTTCTGCCCGCGCAGGCTGAACACCTGCAGTTCGGCCCGGCCCGCCTCGGCCAGCGTGAAGCTGATCTCCGTGCTCGGGTTGAACGGGTTCGGGGCGTTCTGCCGCAGCGCCCAGCGCGAGCCGGCGCCCGGGACCGGCGAGGCCCCGAAGAACCAGCCCAGGTCCCGGAACAGCGCCAGCGTCAGGTCGACGCCGTCGTGCGCCAGGTCGGAGTTGATCGACGGCTCCATCAGCAGGTTCGGCCGCGCGCTGGTGTCGAAGTGCGACACCGACGAGCCGGACTGCAGCGGGTTGGGCGTGTAGACCAGCGGGCGGCCGCTGAGGTCCATGCCGGCGCGCCGGGTGAGGCTGACCTGCAGCGTCGCCTGGACGCCATTGGCCAGCTGGGCCTTGATCGCGTTGCCGTCGGCCTGGCTGACCATGACCGAGGGGATCGTGATCGCCGGGTTGTTGCCGGCCATCGCGGTCGCAGGGCCGGCCACGTTGTTGACGACGATGACGCCGATGGCGCCCGCGTTCTGCGCCGCCTGGACCTTGATGGGGAACGTGCAGGTGCCGCGATCGATCAGGGCGATGTTGCCGGCCAGGGCCGCGCCGTTGACGATGGTCTCGCAGCCGTCGCCGGTCGGGGCCGTCGAGTCCACGACCTGCACCACCAATCCGCTGACCGGGCTCTCTTCCGGCGAGGGTCCGAACGAGGCGTCGCCCACCACGTACGTCCCGGCGATCGCCGGCGGCGCCGTGACGACCAGCTCGGAAGCGTAGGCCAGGTAGTAGCCCGCGTCGGCCACCGTCTGCGGCCCGGTGAAGACCACGTTGAGCGGATTGATCGCCGAGGCCGCGCGGTCGGCGTCCGACATGACCGGCCACGGCAGGCCGATCGTGTTGTCGTACAGGAACTGCGAGTAGACGTCCTTCAGGCCGCCGAAGAGCGCTCCCGTGGAGTTGTTGACGTAGCTGGCGAAGCCCAGCCCGTGGCCGAACTCGTGCAGCAGCACGACCACCAGGTCGATGTTCGTGCCCTCGTTGCCGTCCAGGCCGTAGTACCAGCCGCGCGTTCCCAGGCAGGTATCGTCGTCGAGGCTGAGGTTGAACCGGGCCCGGATGTCGTCGGCGTCCGAGTTGGGGAGGCCGGGCGCCAGGTCGAAGCCGGCCAGCTTGTTGGCCAGGGCCACCGGGTACCAGGTCGCGGCCTGCGGCGCGCCCGAGAAGTCGCTGAAGACCTGACGCGCGCCGGCCGACCCGAGCACCGCGCTGGTGGACGAGCAGGTCAGCGGGTCGAACGAGGCGGTGACCTTGATCTCGATCGCGCTGGGCAGCAGGGCGCCCCAGACGTCGGCCGCGAACTGGAAGGCGATCAGGCGCTGCTGGCCGATCGTGGTGCCCGTGTTGCCGCCGACGGGCGCCGCGGGCGTCGGGTCGTTGAAGCCCTCGCCGGCGCCGTCGGCGTTGACGATGGAGATAGTGGCGGCCGGCGCCACCGCCGCGGCGCCCAGGCAGGCGGCCGTCAGCAGGGTCCACAGCGCGCCGCGGAGCGTGCTCCGCTTCGATTCCCTGCTCTTCATGTCAGCGCACCTCCGAGCCGTCGGGCAGCGCCTCGGCCGCGAAGAACCCCTCGTATTCCTCGCGCGTCTGCACGCAGCCGATGACCACCTCGCCGTCGGGGCCGATCTTCGCGACGGCCGTCGAGACGAAACTCGCGTCCAGCACCGCCGAGAGCGTGCCGTCGGCTTGCTCGACGATCTGCAGCGCCGCCTCGTCGCGCGCGGCGATGGGGTGGTCGTGCCCATGGGGCGCGACCTCGGCGGTCGCGGCCGCGGCCGCGGGAGGGCTGTCGGGGGCGACGGCCGGGCCGGGTTCGGCGGCAGACACGGCTCCCGCGAGCGTGGCGCCGGCCAGCGCCAGGGCGGTCAGGGCCGCCGGACGGGTACGGTTCTTCATGATCGGGTTCGCTCCTGTCTCGAGTGTCGCGTGGTCGGAAAGCGGGGGTCTCAGGTTTCGTCAAAATATGATACCACGGAGCGGAGACCGCGGCAATAATGGAGTTTCGATGTCGAGTTTCAGCGCGCGGCGGGCGCGTCGGCGATGTCCTGCAGCAGGGCCCCGATCGCCACGTTCTCGAGCCAGGGGCCCCTTACCCGGTCGCTGGCGCCGGCCTCGTCCCGCAGGCGCCCGGAACCGGGTCCGGCCGCCAGCAGCGGCACCAGCGCGTTGGTGTGATCGCCCGTATTGAACCGCAGGCCCGGCAGCGCGCCGCGGCCCCGCGGCTCGAGGGGCAGGGCGGCCAGGCAACCGGGCGCAGGCCCCGCCGACGGCGCGGGGCCGCCCAGATCGCCTGTCTCGTGGTCGGAGGTGACCAGCAGCAGGTTCCGCTCCCACCCGCCGTTCGCCGCGATCCAGTCCTGTGCCGCCGCGACGGCCTCGACGAACGCGACGACCTCTTCGATCAGGCGGCCGGGCTGTCGATCGTGCGACGCCCAGTCGATGGCGCCGCCCTCGATCATGAGGAAGAAGCCGTCCGGATCATCGTCCAGCACGTTGAGGGCGCCGCGCGTCATCTCGGCCAGGGTGGGGACGCCGGCCAGCGGCGGTTCGGCGAACGGAGGCGCCTGGCGGTCGCCGGCCCGCTGCTGCTGCAACGTCTCGCGCACGCGCGCCACCACCAGCACGCGCGACGGTGTTGTCCCCGCGGCCAGAGCGCGGACCGCGTCGGGATCCTCCAGCAATCGCCAGGGATCGGGCCAGCCGTCGCCGTCGGCATCGCCGCCCGCGGTGCCCGCCAGCAGGCCCTCCCAAACGTCCTGCCCGCCGACGAAGCGGTGATTCGCGGTCGCCGCCGGACGGCCCTGGCGGTCGAAGAGCGGGTGCCCCGCTCCCATCAGCACGTCCAGCGGGCTGCGGGTGAGCAGGTCCCCCGCGATCTCGAGGTACCGGCCGCGATCCTCCCCGTTCACGGCGCAGCCGGCGGGCGTGGCGTGCGCGAACTGCACGCTGGTGACCAGGCCCGTCGACCGGCCGCCGCGCTCCATGGCCGCCACGATGGTGCGGAGCGGCTCGCCGGCGGCGGTCGTCGCCAGGCGGCCATTGCGCGTGCGCCGGCCCGTGGTCAGGGCCGTGATGGCGGCGGCCGAGTCGGTGGCCGGCTGGCCCGCCGGGCCCCGTGTCCAATAGGCATCGCCGTCGTAGCGGCCGCCCTCGGCGAAGGTCGCGACGGCCAGCTGCACGGGCAGCAGCGCCAGTTCGGGGAAGTGATCGGCGCCGTCGCGCCAGAGCGCGCCGGCCTGCAGGTGCGCGAAGCCGCAGCCGTCGCCGATCATCAGGATGATGTTCCGCGCGACGGCCGGGGAGCCGGGAGCGGCCGCGGCGTCGGGCGCCGGGCCCGAGATGCCGGCCAGGACCGGGCCGGCGCCGGCCGCCGGCAGCAGCAGCAGGGCGGCGGTGACGGCTGGGATTCGCATGGTCGTTTCCGCGCGGTTGGAGCCTGGGCTTCGCGGTCGGCGCCGCGGGCGCCGCCGCCGAGGGGC
>VGXH01000104.1 GCA_016873405.1 bacterium | reverse complement strand
GCTGCCGCTTCTGCGGCGGTGGGGCCTGGCCACGGTCGCGTTCGTCGAGGGCGGCAATGTCTGGGCGGAATTGCGCAGCCTGCAGTTGCGCGGCTTCCGCCTGCGCAGCGAGCCGGGCTTCCCGACGGACCCGGGCTCGACCAGGGACTGGGACTACCGCTACAGCGTGGGCACGGGCATCCGCTTCGACACGCCGTTCGGGCCGGTGCGCATCGATGTCGGCTTCCCGCTCAAGCGGGTGCGCTACCTGAGCGAGGAACGGGACTACCGCGATCCGGCGGCGGTCTGGCACTTTTCGGTGGGGTACCCGTTCTGATGCGCTGGAACCGCAAGGCACGGATCTCGGTGCTGACCGCCTGGGCGGTCTTCGCGGTCGTGCTCGTGTACCTGGCCGGGCGCACCGACCTGCTGGCCCCGCGGCTGTCCGGGCTGGTCAGCCGCCACCTGCTGCACCTGGAGGGTCCGGGCCTGCGCGTGCGGGACTTCCGCGTCTGGGGGCGCGACGGCCTGGACCTGTACGGCGTGTCGTTCGCGCTGCCCGGGTCCGGCGGCGGCCTGGTCACGGTGACCGCCGACACCGTCGAACTGGACTTCCGCCTGCGGGAAGCGTTCGCCGACGTGCCGCGCCTGCGGCGGCTGGTCGCGCGCCGTCCGGTCATTCTGGTGAAAGCGGCCGCGGATTCCGCGGCCGGCGGCGCCGCCAAGGAGGCGCCCGGCGCCCCGCGGCTGGCGCGGCTGGTGATCGACGACCTCGCGGTCTTCCTGGGCTTCTTCGAACTGGCGGGTGCCGACGGCACGATGCAGGAGAGCATCCCGTACCTGTCCTGGCGCGGCGGCGTCGAGACCGGTCCCGAGACCCGCGCGGTGCTGCGCGGCTGCGAGGCCGACTGGCGGACCCACGCCAGCCGCCTGGACAGCTTGCACGGCGAGGTGCGCCTGGATGAGACGGGGCTGCACGTGGCCGGTCTGCGCGGTCGCCTGAACGGCCACCCGGTGGCGGTGGACGGGCGCCGCGGCTGGGACGAGTCGCTGGACCTGCGCGTGACGGCGCGAGGCGTCAGTTCGTCCGAGATCGAGAGCCTGGTCGGCCAGCGGCTCGGTTTCCGGGCGCGCGGCGACGTGGAGGCCACGCTGCGCGCGGACGCCGACTCCCTGGTCTACGACGGCGTCTTCACCGGTGAACTGGAAGGCTACGACATCACCGGGATGCGCTGCCGCGCCGTCGTCGGACCGCGCGACGTTCGGCTGGAGGGCCTGACCGGCGACGTCAACGGGGCCACGTTCAGCGGCCGGGGCCACGTCGACATCAGCGACAGCGCCTCGGTGACCTTCGTGCTGGAGGGCGACGCCGCCGGCGTGAACCTGGCCAACGGGCTGGTGCCCGGCGAGGACGACCTGCCGGTCACCGACGGCCACGGACGCCTGCGCATCGAGCACACCGACCGGCCGCTGTGGACCCGCGTGACCGGCCTCGTGCACGACGGGCACATCGAGATCATGCCGTTCGACGCCGTTGCGATCGACGTCGAAGCGACGCCGGCGGGCGTCGTCTTCAACAACGTGGACCTGCGTCACCGCGACCTGCGCGCGGTGCTGCAGGGCGCGGCCGACAGCCTGCGCGTGTTCAACGGCAGCCTCGGCTTCGCGGTCGACGATCTCGGGACGCTGCCGCCCGCGTGGCGCTGGCCGCAGCTGAAGGGCAGCGCGACCGGCAACGCCGAGTTGTCCGGCACGCCGGAGGCGCTGGACGTCCGCGGCCGCCTCGTGGCGCGCGACTTCGAACTGGGCCCGGCGCGGACGCCGTACCTGGTGGCCGACCTCGAAATCGCCGACGCGCTGGGGGCGCCGGCCGTCGCCGGCGCCGTTGCCGGCGACAGCCTGCGCCTGGGCGGCGTGCCGCTGGGCAACTACCGGGCCTTCGGCGACGTCGATGCCGCGGGGGCGCGGCTCGACACCTTCCTCTGCGCGCACGGCGACACGGTCGGGCTGCTGCGGCTGGGCGTCGCCTTCTCGGACACGGTCGACCGCTACGTCATCGACGAGTTCCGCGTCGACATGGAGGGCACGCGCTGGGCCCTGGATCGGCCGCTCGGCCTGGGGTTGGGCGACGGCTACCTGTCGGTGCGCGACCTGTCCCTCTCGTCGGGCCAGGGCGCCGTCACCGGCGGCGGCGTGCTGGACCGCCGCCGGCTGGTGGCGGGCGCGCTGCAGTTGCGGCGGTTCGACCTGGGCCTGTTGAACCCGTTCGTGTCCGTGCGCGAACCCCTGACCGGCAGCTTGACCGCCGACGTGGTGCTCGGCGGCGAGCCCGACGCGGTCGAGGTGACGCTGGCGGCGGACCTGGTCGAGGCGCCGTTCGCCATCGCCGACGTCGAATCGCTGCATGTGGAGGCCGTGTACGCGCGCGGAGCCATCGATATCAGGGATCTGGACCTGCGCACGCAGTACGGGCGGCTGACGGCGCGCGGCCGCGTCTCGCATCCGGGGGCTTCAGTGAAGGACTACTGGCCGGGCGCGGCCCTGGACCTGGAACTGGAGATCCCCGACGGCGACTGGTCGTTCATGGACCAGTTCAGGCTGCCGTCGCTGAAGCGGCTCAGCGGCCGCTTCGGCGGGGAGGTGCGCGTCCGGGGCGCGACCGACGCGCCCGTGGTCGACGGTCGCCTGCGCAGCGCTCCGTTCCATGTCCACTGGCTGCATCTGGACGAGCTGACCGGCACCGTGCACGCCGATCGCGACCAACTGGTGCTGGGCGACCTCGTGGCGGTCCAGGACGAACTGCGCCTGACCGGCCGGCTGGAGATCCCGGTGAAGCTGGACTTCCTGAGCGAACCGACGTCGCCGCTCGACGGCCCGTTCCTGATGGAGATCGAGATCCCCGAGGGCTCGGACCTGGCGGCATTGACCCACGCGACCAACGCGTTCGCCTCCAGCAGCGGCACCGGCGCGGCCCACGTGCGGGTTTCGGGACCGCTGCGGCACCCGCTGTACGAAGGCTGGGCGAAGGCGCGCGGCGCCGGCTTCGTGATCAAGCACCTCGAGGAGGTCTACAGCGAGGCTTCGTGCGACGCCACCTTCAGCGGGGATGTGGTCACGCTGGAGGCGATTCGCGGGCGCGAGGGGCTGGGCGGCACGTTCAGCGGCGACGGCACGCTGACCTTCCGCGGCCTGGAGATGGAGACCTTCGACGTGCGCCTGGACCTGGACCGCTTCCTGGTCGCCTCGATACCCGACCTGCGGGCGCTCGTGAGCGGGCGTTCCGGGCGCATCACGGGCGTGAAGGTGGGGCCCGACTCGTTGCTCGTGCCGCGGTTCAGCGGCGACCTGGAGGTGCTCAAGGCGCGCTACACCGGCACCTTCGCCGAGACGCCCGGCGCCGTCGATCCGCGCCTGGCCACCGTCGCGCCGGACTGGCTGGCCGATCTGCGGTTGCACGCGGCGCCGCGCGTCGGGCACATCGTCAACCGCGAGATGGAGCTGGACCTCAGCGGCGACCTGGACCTGATCCGCACGGAGGAGGGACTCCAGATGCGCGGCCGGCTGGACGTCGACCGCGGCAACCTGATCGTCTTCAACAACGCCTTCGAGGTGCAGCGCGGCGTCCTGGACTTCAGCCAGGGCCTGGGCCTGGACCCGAGGCTCGACATCGAGGCCCAGACGCGCTACCGCCTGCGCAGCGGCACCTCCGGGAACACCACCATCGAGGTGCTGGGCGTGGACGTGGGCGGCACGCTGGCCGCGCCGGTCGTGGAGTTCACCAGCGAGCGCGGCTACTCGCGCGAGGCCATCCAGCGCATGCTCTTGGGCCTGGATCCCGAGGGCGGCGGGCAGCCCGGCGGCGACAGGGCCCGCCTGGCGGCCAGTTCGATCACCGCCGGCCTGAACCTGATCGAGCGGGAGATCGCGCGCGAGTTGGCGATGTTCGACACCTTCGACATCGATCAGATCCAGCGGGAGAACGACGAGACCGGCGCGATGGGCTTCGACCCCCTGATCGGCGTCGGCAAGTACATCGGCAGGGATCTTTACCTCAAGTACGCGCAGGGGGTCAGGCAGGACGACCGTGACGTCCTGCTCGAGTACCAGATCAACAACCACCTCCTGCTGCAATCGGAGCTCCGACGCCGCATCGACGAGAACCAGGGCGACGCCACCTACAATCTGGATCTCAAGTACCGCTTCGAGTACTGATGGCGGGCCCGGACTCCGGTTGCGGCCGGCGGCATCCCGCCTCATCGTTCCGCCTTCGTCCCCGCCTCGCGCCCGTGGCCGGTGGCGGCCGGATCCGCAGCCACCCATCCCGAACCGGAGCCGACGCGCCGTGAACGACATCCTGGGCAAGCTCAACGACGCCCAACTGGCGGCGGTCACCGCGCCGGACGGGCCGGTCCTGGTCGTGGCCGGCGCCGGCTCGGGCAAGACGCGCGTCCTGACCACGCGCGTGGCCTGGCTGCTGGGCGAGCGCGGCGTGCCGCCCGGGGGGATCCTGGCCTTCACCTTCACCAACCGCGCGGCGCGCGAGATGAAGGATCGCGTGGCCGGAGCCGTGGGCGAGGGACGCGCTCCCTTCTGGATCGGCACCTTCCATGCGACGGGCCTGCGGATCCTGCGCAGCGACGGCGCCTCCATCGGCGTGCCGCGGGACTTCACGATCTTCGACACCGACGACAGCAAGCGGCTGCTGAAGCAGGTGCTGGACGAGCTGAAGATCGACGCCAAGCAGTTCACGCCCGCCGGCGCGCGCGCGCAGATCAGCGCCTGGAAGAACGACGACGTGGATCCGGCGGCCGCCGCGGCCCGGGCCGCGACGTTCAGCGACGAGAAGCACGCGGCGATCTTCGCGGGCTACGAGAAGGGCCTGGTCCGCTGCCGCGCCCTTGACTTCGACGACCTGATCCTGCGCACGGTGCACCTGCTCGAGCAGGACGAGGGCGTGCGCGGCAAGTACGCCGAGCGCTTCCGGCACGTGCTGGTGGACGAGTTCCAGGACACCAACCCGCTGCAGCTGGTGCTGATCAAGGCGCTGCAGAGCTGGCACGGGAACGTGTTCGCCGTCGGCGATGACGACCAGTCCATCTACTCCTGGCGCGGGGCCCGCATCGAGAACATGCTCGCCTTCGAAGAGTTCTTCCCCGGCGCGATCACCTGCCGCCTGGAGCAGAACTACCGCTCCACCGGCATGATCCTGGACGCCGCCAACGCCGTCATCGCCAACAACCGGCGGCGCAAGGGCAAGAACCTGTGGACGGCCGGCGACCGCGGCGAGCAGCTGGTGGAGGAGGAGTTCCTCGACGGCGAGGACGAGGCGGCGCGGCTGGTGGACATCGTGCGGGCGGAACTGGCGCGCGGGCTGACGCGCGCGGACGTCACCGTCCTCTACCGCACCAACGCCCAGTCGCGCGTGCTGGAGGATGCGCTGCGACGCGCGCACCTGCCGTACCAGATCGTGGGCTCGCAGCAGTTCTACGAGCGCAAGGAGGTGCGCGACGTCCTGGCCTACCTGAAGTTCATCGCCAACCCGGCGGACGAGATCGCGCTGCGGCGCATCATCAACGTGCCGAGGCGGCAGCTGGGCGACGCCACGGTGGCCCGCCTGCTGGATCTGGCGCAGGGCACGGGGCTGACCTGCGGCCAGGCCGCCGCCGAACCGGGTCTGCTCGAGGGCATGCTGTCGGGCGCGGTGTGCCGGCGGGTGCGCGCCTTCTTCGACCAGGCGGCGCGCTGGCGGCTGCGCGCCGGCGAGGATCTGCCGGTGCCGGACCTGCTGCGGCAGGTCCTCGAGGACGTCGGCTACCAGGCGCACCTGGAGGCCGACGATCCCGAGGGCGCCGCCGCGCGCGCCGAGAACGTGGCCGAACTGGTCAACGCCGCGGCCGACTTCCACGAATCGACCGGCGGCGGCGCGCTGGCCCAGTTCCTGGAGCAGACGGCGCTGGTCTCGGACCCCGATACCATCCGCGACGGCGAGGGCCAGGTCCGCCTGATGACGATCCACACGGCCAAGGGCCTCGAGTTCCCGGTGGTGGTCCTGTGCGGGGTGGAGGACGATGTCCTGCCGCACATCAACAGCGCCGCCGACGAGGCGGGGCTCGAGGAGGAGCGGCGCCTGTTCTACGTGGCGCTGACCCGCGCCGAACGGCGCGTCTATCTTCTGCACGCGATGCGCCGCCGGCGCTTCGGCACCTGGCAGGACGCCTTGCCGTCGCGCTTCCTCGGCGAGGTGCCCGAGGCGCTGATCGAACGCCGGCGGCTGAACCTCGGCTTCGGCCAGGGCGGCGGCGCGGGGCTGGCGCGGCGCCCGTCCGGCTCGTGGGACGGCGCCAGCGCGGGCGCGCGCGGCGGGTCGGCTCCGCGCGGCCGCGGCGGCCCCCAGCGCGAGCCGGTGCGTCCGAGCACCTGGACCGGCGGCGGCAGCCGCGACTGGACGGGTGGCGGCCCCGGCGCCGGCGGCGCGGGCGCGGGCTCCTCGGCGCCGCGGCGCGTCAGCCCAGACGAATGGGGCAGCAGCAATCGGCCGCGGCCCGTCAAGCCGGCCCGCCCGGCCGGCGGCG
>VGXH01000103.1 GCA_016873405.1 bacterium | reverse complement strand
CAAAGGACGCCGGGCTGCGCTCGCAGCTGCGCGAGGCCGCCGACTACGATTCGTTCTGCGCCGCCCTGAAGGGGGTCTGAGGATGCATCCGCAACTGCAGCTGCTGGTCGCCCTGCAGGACATGGACCAGATGATCCGCGAGACCGAGGAGAGCCGCGAGCAGCTCGAGGGTCTGGGCTTCAAGCACGAAGGGCTCCAGACGCTGAAGAACGCGCGCGAGGAACTGCACGGCAAGATCGACCCCGGGCTGGCCAGCTGGTACAAGCGGCTGACGGCCCGCTGGGGGCACGCCGTGGTGCCGGTGGTGGGCAACCTGTGCACGGGCTGTTTCGCGAGCATCCCGTCCTCGTTCGTCAGCAAGACGAACGTCGACAAGGTGCAGAAGTGCGAGAGCTGCGGGCGGCTGTTGTACTGGCCGTAGGCGCGGCGCCGAAGAGCGATTCGAATCGTCACCCGCTGACGATACCGAGGGGTCCGGCCGCGAAGACCTGATCAGTCGTCGCGACCGGACATGGCCCCCGCGTTGGCCACCACGCGCGTGATCTTCTCGACGATCTCCTTCTTCTCGCCGCCGTCGTCCTTGACGCCCAGGTCCTCGCGGGCCCAGGCGGTCTGCGGGAACGGCCCGAGGCTCTCCAGTTCCTCCCAGCTCGAGACGCCCGACTCCTTGCGGAAGACCAGGCCATCGCCGTCGCCCAGGTCGACGGTGATCAGATCCCCGCGCCGGATCTGCTTGCTGCAGATGAAGTGGGAGATCGGCGTGACCAGTTCCTTCTCGATGACCCGCTTGAGCGGCCGGGCGCCGTACTGGACGTCGGTGCCGCTGACCACCAGCCAGCGCTTGGCTTCCTGCGTGATCTCCAGCAGGAAGGGTTCGACGCAGCGCAGCGAGCGATGGTGCACCTGGGCGACGAGGATATCGAGGATCTGGTAGAGATGCTGCTCCTTGAGCGTCTGGTAGGTGATGATCTCGTCGAAACGGTTGAGGAACTCGAACGGGAAGACCTTCTTGGCCGCCCGCAGGGCGGCTTCTTCCACGTCGCGGTCCAACTTCGCCTCGCTGATCCCGGACGAGAAGCCGATACCGTTCTGCGCCAGGTGCGCCCCCATCGCCTCGCTGCCGACGTTGGTGGTCAGGACGATGATCGCCTGCCGGAAATCGACCTCCTCGTTGTTGCCCAGCACCACGGTGCCGTCCTCGAGGATGCCCAGCAGCAGGTTCCACAGCTTGGGGTGCGCCTTCTCGATCTCGTCGAAGAGGATGATCGACAGGTGGCGGTCGCTGTCGGGCGGGAACAGGTTGCCGAGCTTGCCGTCGGCCTCGCTGATCATGCCGGTCTGGGCCTCGATGGCCTTCCGGTGGTGGCGGTCGATGTTCTCCTGCGACAGCAGCGGGCGGATCTCGCCGCCCACGTAGCCCGGGGGCGAGCCGAGCAGCTTGGAGATGTTGTAGTGGGCGGAGTACTCCTGGCAGTTGACCCGCGTGAACGCGCGGCGGTTGCCGAAGACCGTCTCGGCCAGCGCGCGCACCGTCTCGGTCTTGCCGACGCCGGTGGGACCCATGAACATCATCGTCAGCAGCGGCCGCTCGGGATCGTGGACGCCCGCGATCAGACGGCTGAAGCTGTCGGACATCTTCTCGATCGCCTGCGGCTGCCCGACGACCATCTTGTTCATGTGGGCGGCGAACCGGGAGAGCTGCTCGTTGCGCTTCTCGTGGCGGAGGATCTTCACGTCCGTGTCCTGTCTGTTGGCGCCAGGTCGGCCACGGGGCCGGGACATCCTTGTCCTCGGGCGGGGCGCGGGAGCCCGCCCGTGACGCCATGATCGGACGGCGGCGACGGGTCTTGAGCCTCAATCGCGTCGAAAAGGGGGCGCAACTGGCGCGCCCCCTTGGCATTACGGGTGGTCAGGAATCTTACAGCCAGGGCCGGGCCAGGTATGCGGCCTGGGGCTGACCGGGCTTTTCGACCCAGCGATCGTCGATGCGGGGCCGGACCGGGCTGTGGCGGGCGATATATTCCTCAACGGCCTCGGCCTGGGACACGCCCGAGGGCGTGATCCTGTCGGCCGGGATGGTGGTCAGGAAGTCCAGGCCGCTGTTGCCTTCCATCAGGAAGTCGGTGATGACCACGTCGTAGTCGGCATCCGGGTCCCAGGGCCGGCCGCCGATCTCCAGCTCGACCACGCGGTCCCAGTCCGGCCGGGTCGGGTCGATGACCACGCGGGCGCCGGACAGCAGGACGCCCCCGCTGCGCCCGGCCACGCGCGACTCGATGATCCGGCGCACCATGCGCCCGTCCATGGTCACGATCTGCAGGTCGTTGCCGAACGGCAGCACGGAGAACACGTCGCGCGTCGACACATCGCCGGCCGGCATGTCGGCGCGCAGGCCGCCGGCGTTCTGCACCGCCAGGTCGGCCGAGAAGCGCTCGCGCATGGCGTCGGTCACCAGGTTGGCCACCAGGCTGGCGCCCGGGCCGCCGCGCCCCAGCGAGACGGCCAGCGAGCCGATGACCTTGCCCATCTCGGCCTCGGCCGCCTCGTGGTGGGGGCGAATGACCGCGGCGACGGCCGGATCGGGCCAGATCTCGTCCTCGAAGAGCGTGATGAGCGTGCCGGCGGCATGCGCCTTCTCGTAGCCCACCAGCGCGCGCGTGGCCCGGTCGACCAGGAGCACGGCGTGGCCGAGACTGCTGCCGTTGCCGTAGCTCTCGAAGCACATCGTGTGCGTCTGCGGGTCGATCCACGGCTCGGGATAGCCCCGGTGCGTGTGGCCGCCGACCGCGAAGTCGATGCCCCGGACCTTGTTCACCAGTTCCATCAGGTTCATGCCGCCGCGGGAGTAGTTGGAGCCGTAAGCGCCTTCCTGCTCGCGGTCGGCCTCGTCCTGCGCGGCCATGACGTTGGCCCAGCCCTGCACGGGGTCGTACGGCAACCCCTCGTGGATCGCCAGGAAGACCAGGTCCGCCCCCTGCGCCTCGAGCTGGTCGCGGTAGCGCTCCACCACGGGCACCATCTCGAGGAATTCGAGCCCCTCGATGTTCTTCGGGAACGACATGTGGGCCGTGGCCGGCGTGATGATGCCGATCACGCCGATGCGGACGCCGCCGACTTCCATCATCAGCGTCCCTTGCGCCCAGTCGACCACCTGGCCGGTGGCCTTCTCGACCAGGTTGGCCGCCAGCCACGGGAACTTCGACAGGCGCGCCAGCCGCTCGGCGTTGTCGCGGCCCATGTCGAAGTCGTGGTTGCCGGGCACCGCGAATTGGTAGCCGACGGCGTTCATGTACTCGATGACCGCGGTGCCCCTGGTCTTGTTGCCGATGGGCGTGCCCTGGAACATGTCGCCGACGTCGACCAGGAGCACCTCCTCGCCCGCGGCGGCGGCCCTTGCCGTGACCTCGTTGATGTAGGTCGCGGCCGAGGCGCCCCCGCCCAGCGGCGGCGGGAAGTCCGGGTTCATGAACTTGGCCGGCTCCGGCGCGATGTGGCCGTGGATGTCGTTGGTCCACAGCAGGTGGATGCGCAGGAGGCCGTCGTCCCGCGCCGCCGCCGGCAGGGCCGCGACCAGGATGGCCGCGAGCGCCGCCGCGCGGGCCAGGGACCGGAACGGGCGCTGGATCCTCATCATCAGAACTCCATCGCGTAGCTGACGCCGACGCGGAAGCGGGTGTCCTCGACGCGAGCCATCGGGTCGGCGACGAAGGTGTCGCCGAAGTAGGCCGTCGGGTAGGGGAACTGGTGCGCCAGGACGCTGGTCGTCTTGGCCAGTTCCACCGACGCGTTCAGGCGTCCCTCGCCCACCCGGGCCGCGGTGCCGGCCGTGAAAGCCGTGATCGCCGCGTCGCGGTCGGCGTAG
This sequence comes from bacterium, assembly GCA_016873405.1. The sequence continues at coordinate 2,730 of VGXH01000103.1, read as the reverse complement.
CTGGCCAGGTGGCGGAAACCGAAGCGCAGGGGCATGCCGTTGTAGAAGATGTGCTCGACCCCGAGCCTCACGTCGGCCGCGTCGTGCAGGATCGGCGTCGTGTCGTCCAGCGTGCCGTCGCGCAGCTCGCTCCAGGGCCGGTACTCGATCTCGACCGTGAACACGGTGCGCAGCGCGTTGCGCGGCCGCAGGGTCAGGCCGGCCCTGGCGCACCAGGGGTAGTCCAGGAACGAGCCGGTGGTGGTGGCCGTGGCCGCGGCCGGCGAAACGTCGAGTTCCTGGCGCCGCCAGTCGCCGGTCGCCCGGAGCTTCGATTCGACCGCGAGGCCCAGGTCCACACGCTCGCCCAGCCGCGCGCGGAGGCCGGCCGTCAGGTTGGCGCCGGCCAGCTTCAGTTCGTCGCTCGCGCGGTAGCTCTCGTTCGTGCCCGCGTTGTCCAGGTCGATCGAGCTTGCGGCATCGCGTCGCGTCCCGTAGTGGTAGTTCAGGGCGACGCCCAGCGAGGCCTTCTCGCTGGTCTCGGCGGCAACGCCGAACGAAATCGCCCGCAGGGTGCCGGTCACCGTCCGCTCGCGGACGGCGATCAGCATGTCCCGCGCCGGCTCGCCCGAGCCGGGAGGGAACGGGCTGGGGTTGCGGAGCTCTTCGCTGAACGCGTAGCCGTAGGGGAACCGGTCGGCCAGCGACAGGCCCACGGCCACGGCGCGCGGGCCGTCGCCGACACGGGCCGCCAGCCCGAAGCCGGACTGCCAGAGGTGGTGCCGGTTGCTGGCGATGGCCGCGTCGACGACCCAGCTCTCGAAGCTGTCGAACAGCGGCTGGAAGCGGTCCTCGTGCGCCTGGTCCAGCACGATGCCGGCGTCCAGCCGGCGCCCGCTCTCGACCACCAGGAAGGCCGGGTTGAACACGGTGGACAGACCGCCGCGGTAGGTCGCCGCCCCGGTGCCGCCCATGGCCGCGGACTCGGCGCCCAGCCAGGTGAACGGGTCGCCGTAGGTGGTCGTCGCCTGGGGTCCGGCCGCCGCCGCCCCGGCCAGCGCCAGACCGGCCAGCGCCGTCGCCATGGCCACCGCCGCCGCGCCCCGGAAACCGTACTTGCTCGTCTTCATCGGTCCCGTCTCCTCGGCTTCGTCAGAAGGTGTAGTCCATCTGCAGACGGACGGTGGTGTCGTTGCCCGGGACGCGCCAGGCGTCGGGCTCGTTGCCGTGCGGATCGCCGAACCTGCGGACGTCGACGTCGCGCGGCAGGTTGTGGTCGCGCGTGACCTTGAGCTGGCACAGCAGTCGGTCCGAGACGCGGCTCTCGATCTGCACCCAGTTGCGGAAGCCGTTGCCGTCCAGGAGCACGAACTCGTTGCCCTCGAAGTTCCAGACGAAGCCGTCGTAGACCGACGAGGCGAACGCCAGTTGCAGGCCCGGCGACAGCGTGTGTTCGTAGCGCGCCTCGAAGGCGTGGGCCGGCATGCCCGCCGTGCCCACGGACGGGTCGCCCGCCCCCGCGCCGGCGCTCCCGCCCAGGCGGGCGCGCGGCGGGAACATGACGTTGCTCGTCATGTAGGTGAAGCCCAGCCGGTTGTTGTCGCTCAGCAGGAACATGGCGTTCCAGCGCGTCTCCCAGTTGCGGAACTTGCGCACGTCGCCGGGATCCAGCTCCGAGCGGCTGCTGAACCGGTGCCGCACGCGCAGGCGCAGGTTGAAGATGGGCTGGTATTCGCCCTTGATCGTGTAGCGCATCAGGTCGGCGCCGTCGGCCTTGCGCTGCCACTGGTCGAACTGGAACCCGCTGAGCACGAGGTTGCGGCTCAGGCGATAGCGCATGTCCAGGAACAGGCCCTTCTCGGCCTTCGGCTGCGGCGACGCCGTCTCCAGCCAGGTGTAGAGGTCGTCGTTCAGCCGGAACGGCGAATCCAGGAGCGTCATCTCGTAGCGGCTGTCGTTGCTGAAGGCGCGGGCGTAGGGATTGTCGAAGCCGACGTCGTAGTCGCGCCAGATGGCCAGCAGGTGGAGATTGTCCCACTGGCTGAAGGCGTTGATGACGTAGGCGTCGGGGTTGTCCCGGTGGAACAGGTCGCGGCGGGGATCCTGCAGGAACGCGTACTCGCCCTGCACGGCCACGTTCGCGACCACGGCCTGGGCCTCGGCGCCCAGGACGCGGCGGAACTTGGCGGTCTGCAGCTCGTCGTTCTCGTCCGTATAGACGCTGGTGTAGCCGTTCCAGATCTCGGCGTCGCGGGCCTCGAGCAGGCTCGTGTCGGTCACCAGGGTCGTCTCGTCCGCGCGGAAGCCGCGGTCGTGGCGGGCCTCGTAGCCGCTGACGCCGACGAAGGTGCCGGGCGCCAGCATGACCTTGAGGTTGCCGCCCAGCATGTTCTCGTCGAACGCGTCGCGCCGCAGGCCGGTGGGCACGCCGGCCACCCGGCGGTCCTCCAGCCAGTCGGCGTCCGGGCGAGGCCGCATCACGACGTAGCGATTGATGGTCCCGTCGGCGTTGAGGATGCCGTCCTTCTGCCCGCCCGCGGCGAAGAACGAGGCCAGCAGCGGGCCCCAGGTCGCCTCGCCCGCGACGCCCTTGAGGGCGTACTCGTAGCTGCGCGACAGGTCGCCGTAGACGCCCAGCGGGCGGGTGTCGAACCCGTAGCCCGTCTTGCGGAACTTGATGTAGTCGGTGTTGTCCATGACCAGGCCCAGGCCGTAGGCGACGCGGAAGTTGCCCAGGACGAGCGACTTTTT
>VGXH01000102.1 GCA_016873405.1 bacterium | reverse complement strand
CGCTCGTGGCCGTGACGCCCGCCGAACTGGTGCCGCTGCGCCGGCTGCGCGCCGGTCTGGCGGGCCTGGTCGTCGGCGCCGCCGTGGCCGTCGCGCTCGTCGCCGCCGATCCGGCGGCGGCGACGCGGGGCGCCGCCCGGCTGCTGGCGCCGCTGCGCGACGACACGGCGCCGGAACCGGCGCTCGTGGCCGAGGCCGGAGCCGACTGGGTCGTGGCCGGCGGGGCCGTCGCGCTCGCCGCGCTCGATCATGCTCCGCAACCGGCGGCGACCGTCGTCGAGATCCGCTACGGCGACGCGGCGTGGACCCGTTTGCCGGCTGCCGTCGCCGCGTTGGAAACGCCCGCCGTGTCCGACGAGCCGGCCTCTGCGGGCCCGCGCCGCCGCTGGCGGGCGACCGTGCAGGACGTGCGCGAGGACTTCGCCTGGCGCTTCCGGCGCGGCGACGTCACCACGGAGATCCGGCGCGTGGAAGTCCGTCAGCCGCCGCTGTTGACGCGCCTGGCGGTCGTCGTGCAGCCGCCGCGCTACACGGGCCTGCCGCAGCAGCAGGTCGAGCGGCTGCCGACCTTGACCGAGGTTCCGGTCGGCAGCCGCGTGCTTCTGCGCGGCACGGCGAGCCGTGATCTGGCCGCGGGCTGGCTGGACCGCGCGGACGAGGACAGTCTGGCGCTGTCGGTGTCCGGGCGCGAGGTCGAGGCGGCGCTGACCGTCGAACGCGCCGGTTCCTTCGCCGTGCGTCTGCGCGACCGCGAGGGCCTGGAGTCGCGCGATCCCCTGCGCTACCGGTTCGCGGTCATCGCGGATCAGCCGCCCGCGGCGGCGCTGTCGCGGCCCGGCGATGACGGGCTGCTGCCGTTGGACGGCCGTTTCACGGCGAGGGTGGAGGCGGCGGACGACTACGGCCTGCGGGACGTGCGTTTGCTGGCCGTCGTCGGGGACGCCGAGGCGACCGCCGGCGCCGGCGTCACGGTGGGCCCGGGCGCGCCCGACGGCGCGCGCGACGATGCGCGCGACGGCGCGCGCGACGGTGCGCGCGAACTGGTCACCCCCGCGGGGGTCCTGCGCGTGCGCGTTCGCCGGGCCGAGGGGCACGCACCGCCGTTGAGCGCGTCCGTGTGGCTTGAAGTCGAGGCCGATGGACTGGAACTGCTGCCGGGCGACGCGCTGGGGCTGGTCGTCGAGGCCCGGGACAACCGCGAGCCGGGCGGGGGCCAGGTGACGCGCACCGCGGTGCTGCGCCTGGTCCTGCCGGCGGCCGCCGACGTCCTGGCCGCGCAGGCCGAGGCGGCCGAAGCGAGTCGCGGCGAGTTGGCGGAAGCCCGTCGCCGCGGAGATCGACTGGAGGCGGATCTCGACCGCCTGGCGCGCGAACTGCTGAAGAACCCGGTGCCGGACTGGGCCCGCCGGCAAGAACTGGAGGCCGCGCTCGAACGCCAACGGCAGCTGCGCGAGGAGCTGGCCCGCGTGGCGGCCGAACTGCAGGAGCAACTGGAACGGTTGGCCGGCGGGCAACTCACTTCCGATCGCCAGCTCGAACGCGCCGCCGAGCTGAACGAGTTGCTGGCGCAGCCGCAGGGGCAGGAACTGGCCTCCCTGCTCGAGAAGCTCGCGAAAGAAGGGGCGTCCGTTCGGCCCGAGGAAGTCGGCTCCGCCCTCGAGCAGGTGGCACGGGACCAGAAGGACCTGGCCCGCCGGCTGGACGCGGCGCTGGCGCTGACGCGCAGGATGGCCGACGAACAGCGCCTGGAGGGGCTGTCGTCGCTGCTCGAGGACATGATGCGCCGGCAGCAGGAGCTGGCGGATCTCAGCGAGGAACTGGGGCGGCGCGCGCCGCAGGACGGCGAAGCCGGTGACCAGGCGGCGCAACCGGACGCCTCCGAGTTGGCGCGGCGCCAGGAGGCGCTTGCCGGCGAACTGGAGCAGCTGCAGCAGAAGCTGGAGGAAGCCCTGGCGGCCGCGGAGCAGGCGCGCGGCGAGGAAGGCCGTCGCCAGGAGGCGGGCCGCGATGACGCCGGCGAGCGCGCCGACGGCGAGTCGCAGCCGCGGCCCGGCGACGACGCGGGCAAGCGCGGCGCGCAGGAGGCCTTGCGCGAGTCGCTCGAGAAGCTGAAGCAGCAGCAGGCGTCCGGCAGCATGGGCAAGGCGTCGCAGATGCTGCAGCAGATGGATCCGCAGCAGGCGGCGCGCCTGCAGCAGCAGGCGCTGCGCGACCTCGGCTCGCTCTACAGCGTGCTGCTGGCCTCGCAGCAGGCGATGCAGTCGGCCATGAAGATGGAACAGGTCTCCTCGCTCCGGGGGCTGGCGGCCGACCTGCTCTCGCTGTCGCGCCGTCAGGAGGAACTGGGAGAGCGCATCCCGCCGCAGTTGCAGGACGTCCGCAACCTCGAGCTGACCCGGCAGCAGCATCGTCTGCAGAAGGCGACGCTCGGCGCGCGCGATCGGCTGGCGGACCTGCTCGAGGAGGCGCCCAACCGCATCCTCAAGCTGCTGGCGAGGATCGACGCATTGGTGGAGGCGATGGGCGGTTCGGTGCGCGCGCTGGAGGAAGGACGCGCCGGAGCGGCGCGCGAGCAGGCCGGGCTCAGTCTGGCCGAGGCGAACCGCATCGTGATCGGCCTGCTGACCGAAGCGCAGATGGCCAGCGGTGGCGGCGGCGGCGGCGGCGGACAGCAGCAGTCCGCGAGCGAGCAGCTGCAGGAACTGGCCCGCCGGCAGGCCGAGCTCGGCGGCGCGACCGAAGAGCTGCGCCGCCTGCTGGCTGACCGTGGCCTCAGCCAGGAGATGCGCTCGCGCATGCAGCGCCTCGGCCAGGAGCAGGCTCAACTGGGGCGGGACCTCGGGCAGGTGGCCGAAGAGGAGCGCGGCCGGCCGGCCGACCAGGGCGGCAGGCTGCTCGGCGACATGGCCGAACTCGGCGCCCAGATGGAGCGGCTCGGCGCGGATCTCGGCGGCGGGTTGCTCGACCAGCAGACGCTGTTGCGGCAGGACCGGTTCCTGGGCAGGCTGCTCGACGCGCGCAACGCGATGCGCCAGCGCGATTACAGCACGAGACGCGAGAGCCGGGCCGCCGCTCGGCTGTTCGGCCCGCAGGACACTGTCCGGCGCGGCGACGACCCGGGCGCGGGGGCCGACGGGCGCCCGCGCTTCCAGCGGCTGGAGGACGCGCCCCTGGAGTACCGCGACCTGGTGCGAGTTTACTTCGCGGCCATCGACTCGCTGCGCAGGCAGCCGGAGGCGCTGCCGTGACCAGGGCGGCGCTGAAGCTCCAGGCCGCGTGGCTGGCGCTGGCGATCGCCGGCGCGGCGCCGGCGCAGGACGGCGGGCGCGATCCCCGCCTGCCCGAACTGCCCGGGTTTCCGGGCGTGCGCCCGGAGCGCCCGCTCCTGCCCGGCGCCGTCGACATCGTGGAACTGCGGCGGCGCCTGACGGAACTGGACCGCCTGCTCATGCTGGGCAGCGTTCCGCGCGCCGAAGCCCTGCTGAAAGACCTGGCCCAGCACTCCGCGCTCGCGCACGAACTGGTGCCGCGGCGCATCGAACTGGAGCAGATGCGCGGGGATCACGCGGCGGCGGTGGCGCTCTGCCGCGACGCCGTGGCCCTGCAACCGCGCAACCCGTCGCTGTGGCGCGAACTGGCGTCCTCGCTGCTGGCGCTCGAGCGGCCGGATTCGGCCCGCCTGGCGCTCGACCGGTTTCTCGAGCACAGCCCGACCCTGAGCAGCTCCGGCCTGGTCGCCGTGGAGCTGGTGCGCGCGGCGGGCAGGCCGACGCTGGCGCTGGCGCTGATCGATTCGCTGCGCGGCGTGCTCGCCGAGCCCCGTTACCAGGGTCTCGAGCGGGCGACGACGCTGCTGGCGCTCGCGCGCGAGCGCGAGGCGGCCGAAGAAGCCCACGCCGAACTCGTGGCCGGTCCCTACAACCTCCCGCTGCTGCGGACCGCCTTCTTGGACGGACCCTACCTGGCCGCTCCCCGCGACGCCTTCGACGCGCGCCTCCTGGAACTGGCGCGCGGCTCCGGCGGAGCGCCGTCGGCGCTGGTGCTGGCGGCGAACCTCCAGGTGGCGCGGGGACAGGCGACGGCGGCGCTGGCGCTCGTGCAGCCGCTGGCCGCCCGGCCGGACGGCGCGCTGCTCCTGCTGCAGAACGCGCTCGTCCTTCTGCGCGAGCGCGCGCAGGACGATCCCGCGGCGCCGGCGGCGCCCCCTGTGCAGGCGACGTTCGATTACCTGCTGGGCACGCTGGCCGAGCTGTCCGCCCCGGTCACCGGCCTGCCCACGCTGCGGGCGCGCTCCGCCGACCTTCTGGCCGAGACCTGCGAGCTGGCCCTCGGTCGCCGGCTGCTGGGGCCGGACCCGCGAACCGCGGTCGCGCGCTTCGACGAATTGCTGGCCCGTGTGCGCGAGGTCAACCCGCAGAGCGAGTTCCTCTACTCGTCCCGCATCCACCTGGCCGCCTACCGGCGCGACGTGCTGGGCGAGCCGCTCGCGGCGGCGCGCGGACTCGAGAGGCTGGCGATGGACATGAACCTGCCCACCGAGGGCCTGGCGCTGGTGCGGCTGACGCTGGGCGAGTGCTACCTCGCGGCCGGCGATACGGCTCGCGGGCGGCAGGTCCTGACCGCCCTCGGGCGGGATCCCGAGTTCCGGCTGGCCGGCGGGCAGGCCCACTACCATCTGGCCCGCCTGGATCTGGCCGAGGGCCATTACGCCACGGCCCGGGACCGGTTCGCCGTGATCGCCCTGGACAATCCGGCCGCGCCGTACGCCAACGACGCCCTGGACCTGGGTCTGGCGCTGGCCGAGGAACTGGAGAATCCCGGCGGCGGACCGACCATCATGCAGTGGTACGCGCAGGCGGTGTACGCGGAACTGACGGCGCAACCGGCGGCGCGGCTGGTCGCCCTGGAGCGGTTCGTGCAGGAGGCGGCGGCGCGACTGGATCCGGCCGAGCCGCAGCACCTGCTCGAACGCGGTCGCTGGGAATTGGCCCGGGCGCTGGTCGACGCCGGCCGCGGCGCCGAGGCGATCGGTCGGCTCGAGGCCCTCGTGGCCGCGCACCCGGCCGGGCGCTACCCCGGCGCCGCGCTGCAACTGGCCGGCCGCCTCCACCTGGAAGCCGGTCGCCCCGAGCGCGCCCGCGACACCTGGCAACGGCTGCTCGCGCAGTATCCGTCGTTCCTGTTCGGCGACGACGTGCGCGACGAACTCCGGAGGCTCCCGCCATGAGGATAGGCCGCCACAGCCGTGGCCTTGCCGGCGCGATCGTCTTCCTGTTGCTGCACGTCCCGCTGGCCGTCGGCGGTGCGCGCGCCGCCGACTGGTTGCTCCTGCCGATGGACCTGACGCAGCGCAACCACCTGCGGGCCTACGGTGTGGCGTTCCACGCGCTGGAGAACGGCGACCGCGTGAACTGGCTGCTGAACTACCGTGGCGGCAGCTTCCTTCTGGCCGACAACCAGCGCGTGCGCCTGGACGCGCGCCTGCTCGGGGTGGACTTCGAGCCGGTGGAAGAGGCCGATCTGGCGGCGATCCGCGCGACGGTGGCCCAGGAGAACATGGACGAGGTTCTGCTGGAGAAGCCTCCGCGCATCGCCGTCTACAGTCCGCCGTACATGCAGCCGTGGGACGACGCGGTGACGATGGCGCTCACCTATGCCGAGGTGCCCTTCGACGTGATCTACGACACGGAGGTGCTGGGTGGCAAGCTGGGCGACTACGATTGGCTGCACCTGCACCACGAGGACTTCACGGGCCAGTTCGGGAAGTTCTACGCGAGCTTCGGGCTGGAGCCGTGGTACCTCGAGCAGAAGCACTTCCAGGAGGAGCTCGCGCGCTCGCTCGGCTACGCGACCGTGTGGCAGCAGAAGCATGCGGTGGCCCTGGCGATCCGGCAGTACGTCGAAGGCGGCGGCTTCCTGTTCGCCATGTGCTCGGCGACCGACTCCATCGAGATCGCGCTGGCCTGGCTGGGCACGGACATCGTCGGCGAGCCGTACGACGGCACGCCGGTCGACCCCTTTTGGCGGCAGAAGTCCGACTACGACGCCGCGTTCGCGTTCGAGAACTACAAGCTCACGACCAACCCGCTGATCTACGAATTCTCCGAGCTGGATACCAGCGACTACGCGCAGACGCGGGGCGCCGAAGCGGATTACTTCACGCTGTTCGCGTTCGCCGCCAAGTACGATCCCGTGCCCGCGATGCTGACGCAGAACCACGTCAACGTGATCAACGGCTTCCTGGGCCAGACCACGGGCTTCCAGCGGAAGTTCCTCAAGCGCCCGGTCGTCGTGCTGGCGGCGGTCGAGGGCACCGAAGAAGTGAAGTACATCCACGGGCGCCGTGGCCAAGGCACCTTCACGTTCCTCGGCGGCCACGACCCGGAGGACTACCAGCACCGCGTGGGCGACGTGGAAACCGATCTGGACCTGTATCCGACGTCGCCGGGGTATCGGCTCATCCTGAACAACGTGCTGTTCCCAGCCGCCCGCCAGAAGCCCCGCAAGACTTGAGTTGTGCCGTAGAAATTGTGTCCGTCCGCGCCGTTCCTCGGCGCGGACGGCTCTCGCCGCCCGCTCACGCCGCGTACTTCAGCTCATGCGCCCGCTGCCGGACCAGCGCCCGCGTCCGC
>VGXH01000101.1 GCA_016873405.1 bacterium | reverse complement strand
GGTGGAGGCGTTCGCCGCGCGCGAGGGCCGCCGCCCCCGCCTGCTCGTGGCCAAGATGGGGCAGGACGGGCACGACCGCGGCGCCAAGGTCGTGGCCACGGCGTTCGCCGACCTGGGCTTCGATGTCGACGTGGGCTCGCTCTTCCAGACGCCGGCCGAGACGGCGAGGCAGGCCGTCGAGAACGACGTGCACATCGTCGGGCTGAGCAGCCTGGCCGGGGGCCACAAGACGCTGCTGCCGCAGCTGGTGGACGAACTGGCGCGCCTCGGCCGCGGCGACATCCTGGTCGTCTGCGGCGGCGTCATCCCCGCGCAGGACTACGATTACCTGCGCGAGCGCGGCGCCGCGGCCATCTTCGGGCCGGGCACCGTCATCCCCGAGGCCGCGCGCAACCTCATGGCGGAGCTCAACCGCCGGCTGGGCTACGCCTGACATGAAGCGCCGCGAGTTGACCGTCAGCCAGTACGTGGACGGCGTCGTCGGCGGCGACCGCGCCGTGCTGGCCCGGGCGATCACGCTCGTGGAATCCAACGCCCAGGACCACCAGGAGCGGGCTCAGGCCTTGCTCACCGAGTTGCTGCCCCGACGCCGCCCGGCGGTGCGCGTGGGCATCACCGGCGTCCCCGGCGCGGGCAAGAGCACGCTCATCGAGGCGCTCGGCAGCTGGTTGACGGCAGCGGGGAGGCGCGTGGCGGTCACCGCGATCGATCCCTCGTCCAGCTTGACCGGCGGCAGCATCCTGGGCGACAAGACGCGGATGGAGAGACTGGCCGCCGACGAGAGCGCCTTCATCCGGCCGTCGCCGTCGGGCGGCACGCTCGGCGGGGTGGCGCGCAAGACGCGCGAGACGCTGGTCCTGTTCGAGGCCGCGGGCTACGACGTCGTCATCGTCGAGACCGTCGGCGTCGGGCAAAGCGAGTCGCAGGTGCGCTCGATGGTCGACTTCTTCCTGCTGGTCCTGCTGGCGGGAGCCGGGGACGAGCTGCAGGGCTTCAAGCGCGGCGTCGTCGAGCTGGCCGACGCCATCGTCATCAACAAGGCCGACGGCGAAGGCGTCGCCGCCGCCGAGCTGTGCCGGGCGGGCTTCGCCGGCGTGCTGCCGTACCTGCGCCCGGCCACCGAGGGCTGGCAGACGCGCGCGCACACGTGTTCGGCGCTGACGGGCGCGGGCCTGCCGGAACTGTGGCGCGCGGTCGAGGCGTTCGAGCGGCGGACGCGCGCCACCGGCGCCTGGGAGCGGCGGCGCGGCGAGCAGGAGAGGGCCTGGGTCCGCGAGCTGGTGCGCCAGGGACTCGAGGAGCGATTCCACGCGCAGGCCGGCGTTGCCGGGCAGCTGGCGGCGCTGGAGGACGAGGTGGTCGCCGGCCGCCTGCCGGCCACGGCGGCCGCCCGTCGGTTGCTGGGCCTGTTCGGCGGCGAAGGCTGAGCGGCGCCCCGCGCCCTCAGCGACCCAGTCGCGCGCGCACGGCGGCGGCCTGGTCACGGGCCTGCTGGGCGTAGACCGGGCTGTCGCCCAGCCGGTCGAGCAGGTCCAGCGCGCCCTCGGCCTCGCCCTGCAGCAGCCGGCACTGCGCCCCGTACCACAGGCCCCGTTCACGCAGCGGCTGGGCCACCGCCGGGTCCGCCAGCGCCGCGCAGACGGCCCTTGCCTCGGCCAGTTGACCAGCCTGCAGGTGCGCCACGCCCAGGTACATGCGGACGAACGGCGCGAACAAGGGCTGCCCGGCCGGTCCGGCGGCGGGGTCGGCCTGCAGCATGCGATCCGCCCGGGCGAGCTGGTCCGCGGCCGCCGCCCAGTCACCTGCGGCGTAATGCGCCATGCCCAGGTTGTAGATCGCCCTGAGCGCCGGGTTCGCGCTGCTCATGTCCACCTGCGACGAGGGCAAGGGCGCGCGGTCGGCCAGCGCCACGCATGAGCGGGAGCCGCAGCCGGCGGTCGCGAGCAGGATCACGGCGGCGACCACGATGGCGGCGACCGCCGCCAGCCACCACACCGAACGCGGCCGTCGCCGGGGGCGATCGGGCCACAGGGAGCGTCGGGGGCTGGTCTGCTGCCGGGTCGTGTCGCTGCTCATGCCGCCTCCGGGCCGCCGAGGTTGCGGCGCCCGCGCGGTCGGGGGCGCCGGCGACGATGATGACGCCGGACCGTTCCCGGCGCAAGTCCCGCCGCCGGCGGCCGCGCCGCCGCCATCTGCCGCGCCGCCGCCGCCGGCCGCGTTGCGGCTGGTCCCGGGCGCCCGCGCGGCCTATCATGGCGGACCACGGAAACCACCAGACGGGCGGTCGCGCGCGACGGCCGCCGGGGGATGCCATGAACCAGGGACCGCCGCCGTCGATCCTCGTCCACGACACCTTCACCGCCAGCAAGCGCGAACTGGAACTGCGCGATCCCGGGCGGTGCGGCGTCTACTGCTGCGGGCCGACGGTCTACGACCTGTGCCATGTCGGCAACGCGCGCGCGGCGCTGGTGCCGGACGTCATCGTCCGCTTCCTGCGCCACCAGGGGCTGCAGGTCAAGTACGTGCGCAACATCACCGACATCGACGACAAGATCATCGCGCGGGCCAACGCCGACGGCGTGGAAGCCATGGCGGTGGCCGAGCGCTTCGCCGATGAGTATCACCGGGACATGGCGACCCTCGGGATGCTCGAGCCCGACGTGGAACCGCGCGTGAGCAGCCACCTGCCGGAGATCGTCGAACTGATCGAGCGCCTGCTCGCGCGCGGTGGGGCCTATGTCGCCGAAGGCGACGTCTACTTCCGCGTGGCCGCGTTCGCCGAGTACGGGAAGCTCGGCAAGCGGCGGCCCGACGACCTCCTGGAGGGCGCCGGCAGCCGCGTCGAGGTGGACGCGCGCAAGGAGTCGCCGCTGGACTTCGCGCTGTGGAAGGCGGCCAAGCCCGGCGAGCCCGCCTGGGACAGCCCGTGGGGCCCCGGTCGCCCCGGTTGGCACATCGAGTGCTCGGCGATGTGCAGCAAGCACCTGGGCGAGACCTTTGACATCCATTGCGGCGGGCGGGACCTGATCTTCCCGCACCATGAGAACGAGATCGCGCAGAGCCAGGGGGCCTACGGCCCGGGCACCTTCGCGCTCAATTGGCTGCACAACGGCTTCATCGATTTCGCGGGCGAGAAGATGTCCAAGAGCCTGGGCAACTTCTTCACCACGCGCGAGGTCCTGGCGCTGCACGATCCCGAGACGGTCCGTTACTTCCTGCTGACGGTGCACTACCGCAGCGGGCTGAACTTCGAAGTGCGCGTGGACTGCCCCGCCTGCGGGGCGCCCCTGGATCGCGACGCCCAGGATCAGGGCCGCTGCGCTGCCTGCGGCGCCGAGCCCGGTCGCGAGGCGCTCCGCGCGCGCGTGCGCTTCCCGGGCCTGGAGGAGGCGGACGACCGCCTGGCCTACGTCCACGCGACGCTGTCCGGCGCGCGCCGCCTGCTGCGCGAGGCGGGCGCCGCCGCCCCGGCTGGACCCGCCGGGCCGGGCCCGCTGCTGGCGGCCTTCTGCGAACACATGCGGAACGACTTCAACACGAGCGGCGCCCTGGGCACCCTGAGCCGTCCGCTGGCCGAGGCGAACACGCTGCTGGCGGCCACCAGGGGCGTGGACATGGCGGTTCGGCTGCAGTGGCTGGCGGGGTTCCTGGCCGACATGGACCAGGTGGCGGCGATCCTCGGCTGCTTCGGCGGCGACGCGGACGGCTGGCTGCAGCGCCGGCGCAACCGCCGCGCGGCGCAGGCGGGCCTGGACCTCGGGCGGGTGGAGGCGCTCGTGGCGGACAGGCAACAGGCGCGCGCAGTCAAGGACTGGGCGCGCTCGGACGCGATTCGCGACGAACTGGCCGCGCTCGGGCTCGTGGTGAAGGACGGGTCGACGGGGACGAACTGGGACTTCGCCTGAGGGCGCGGCGCGCGGCCCGTCGCCTCAGCCCCGCGCGAAGTACACGGCCGCCACGATCAGGCCCAGCCCGACCACGGTCCTGCGCAGCGCCGTCGGCGGCAGGCGTCCGGCCAGCCTGCCGCCCAGCGCGCCGCCGCCCAGCGCGCCGACGGCCATCACCGCCGCGAACGTCCAGGCGACCTGCCCGCTGAACAGGAAGAACGCGGCCGCCGCCAGGTTGACGACCAGGGCGATCGCCTGCTTGGCCGCGTTCAGGCGCGTCAGTGATTCGCGCGCCGACAGCCCCAGCGCCGCCAGCACGATCACGCTCAGCCCGGCGCCGAAGTAGCCGCCGTACACGGCGGCCGCGCCCACCGGCAGCCAGGTCGCGCGCTCCAGCCGGTCGCCGCCGCCCCGGTCCAGGCGCCGGTCCAGCCAGGCGCGCATCCGGCCCTGCACGGCCAGAAGGAGCGAAGCCAGCAGGATCAGCCAGGGCACCAGCCCGCGGAACAGCTTCTCGCCCGATGCGAGCAGCAGCCACCCGCCCAGCACGCCGCCGAGCGCCGCGGCCGGCAAGAGGCGCCGCAGGCGCGCGCCCTGGCCGCGCAGGTCCGCCTTCTGCGCCAGCGTGCCGCCGACATAGCCGGGACACAGCGCCACGGTGTTGGTGACGTTGGCGACGACCGCCGGCATGCCCAGGGCCAGCAGGGCGGGGAAGGTCACCAGCGTGCCGCCGCCGGCCAGCGCGTTGATCGCGCCGGCCACCAGCGCCGCGGCCGCGGCCAGCAGCAGGTCGATGGTTCCGTCCACGCGGTCGGCCTCCGCTCTGGGCGCGTTCAGCGCCGGCGCCGTCCGCTCAGGCCAACGGCGGCACCGGCTCGGGCATGGCGCAGGCGCCCAGCGCCGCGCCGGGATCCTTGAGCCCGTGGCCGGTCACCAGCGCCGCCACGGCGTCGCCGGGGCTGATCAGTCCGGCCTCGCGGGCGGCCAGGACGCCGGCCAGCCCGGCCGCGCCCGATGGCTCGGCGAAGACGCCCCCGCGCGCGGCCAGCGCGACGACGGCCTCGACGATGGCCTGGTCGGGGACCGCCAGGAAGGCGCCGCCGGTGGCGGCCACGCGGCGCCAGGCCTTCACGCGGTTGCGCGGCGTGCCGACGCTGATCGAGTCGGCGAGGGTCCGCGCCCGCACCGGCGCGACCAGGGCGTGCACCTGCCTGCCGGTCAGCGCGGCGCGGTCGCCGCCCGTCGCGGCCCAGGCCCGCGCCAGCGCGGCGGCGCCCTCGGCCTGGACGCCGATCACGCGCGGCACCCGGTCGGTCAGGCCCGACTCGCGCAGTTCGCCGAACGCCTTCGCCGTCGCGGACACGATGCAGCCGTCGCCGACGGGCACCAGCACGACGTCCGGCAGGCCGCCGTTGTCGGTGAACCCGCGCGTCAGGTCCCAGGCCAGTTCCAGCGCGGCGGTCTTCTTGCCCTCGACCAGCAGCGGGTTGTGGGCGCAATTGCGGCTGTACCAGCGGTGGCGCGCGATCTCGACCAGCGACAGCTCGTAGGCCTGGTCGTAGGATCCGTCGACGCGCACCACACGCGCGCCGTGCAGCAGCAGTTGGGCGAGCTTGCCGCGCGGGGCCGCTGCCGGCACGAAGATCGTGCAGCGGAAGCCGCCGCGCGAGGCCAGCACGGCCAGGCTGGCCGCGGCGTTCCCGGTCGAGGCGCAGGCCAGGTGACCCAGCCCCAGTTGCGCCGCGCGGGCCAGCGCCACCGCCGCGGCGCGGTCCTTGAGGCTGGCCGACGGCAGCCCCGTGTCGTCCTTGAGCACCAGGGAACGCAGGCCGAGGTGCGCGGCCAAGCGCGGCGCCGGCAGCGGCGCGGCGCCGGCCACGGCCCAGGCGGGATGCGCGTCCGCGGGTTCCACCGGCAGCAGCGCGGCGAAGCGCCACAGTCCGCGCGAGGCGTCGCCGGCCGCCTGCCGCAACCGCGCGGCAAGCCCCGCGGCCGGTCCGTACTCCGCGTCGAGGATGCCTTCGTCGCCGCAGTCGGCGCAGGTGAAACCCGCGTAAGCGGTGTCGTGGTCGCGGCCGCAGAGCACGCAGCGGCAGCCCAGCCAGCGCGGGTTGGTCGCGACCGGCGGCAGACCGGCCGGCGCGCCGCCGGCGTTGTCGACGTCCCGGTCCACGCTACATCGTCAGGGCCATGAGGGCCTTGGCCGTGTGCAGGCGGTTCTCGGCCTCGTCCCAGACCACGGAGTGCGGTCCGTCGATGACCCCGTCGGTCACTTCCTGGCCGCGGCTGGCCGGCAGCGGGTGCATGTAGATGCTGTCCTTGGCGGTCAGGGCCATGCGCTTCTCGTCGGCGATCCAGCCCGGGTACTTGTTGATGTGCTGCACCGCGGCCTGGCGGTCCGGCTCGGTGACCAGGCAGCCCCAGCTCTTGGGGTACACGATGTGCGCGCCCTCGAAGGCGGCGTCCATGTCGTCGACGACCTCGGACTTCGTGCCGCCTGCCTTCGCGTTGGCCTGGGCCTGGGCCATGATCGCGGGCATCAGCCTGAATTCCTTCGGGTGCGCCAGCGTGACGTCCAGGCCGAAGCGCGACATCATCAGGATGGTCGAGTGCGGCACCGAGATGGGGCGCACGTAGGACGGCGCGTAGGTCCAGCTGACGGCGATCTTGCGGCCGCGCAGGCCGTCGGGGAACTTCTCGCGGATCGTCATCAGGTCGGCCAGCGCCTGGCACGGGTGGTAGATGTCGCACTGCATGTTTTT
>VGXH01000100.1 GCA_016873405.1 bacterium | reverse complement strand
GGGGGGTCGCGCAGCAGCTTGGCCAGCATGTGGACGTAGGCCATGGTCGTGGCCAGCTCGCGGTCGCCCGAGCCCTCGTAGTACTCGGTGAACGTGGCCTCGGTCTGGCAGGCGATCGGCTGCGAGGTGTCCACGCGGCGCGGCAACGAGCCGCCCAGCGCCTCGCGCCGGCCGCGCAGGTAGACCATCTCCGGGCTGTCGTCGGCCGGCCGGTAAAAGGGCGCCGCGGCGATGTCCTCGTCGTTGATCGGAATGTTGAACCGCGTGCGGAATTCCTTCAGCTCGTCCTCGTTCAGCTTCTTCTGCGAGTGGGTGATGTTCTTGCCCTCGCCCGCCTCGCCCAGGCCGTAGCCCTTGATGGTCTGCGCCAGGATCACCGTCGGCGTCTTCTTGTGCTCGACGGCCGCCTTGTAGGCGGCGTAGACCTTGGCCGGGTCGTGCCCGCCGCGCCGCAGCTTGCCCAGCTGCTCGTCCGAGTAGCCGGCCACCACCTCCAGCAGCTCGGGGTACTTCCCGAAGAAGTGCCCGCGGATCTCCGAGCCGTCCGACACGTTGTAGCGCTGCATCTCGCCGTCCAGCACCTCGTCCATGCGCTGGCGCAGCAGGCCCTTCGTGTCGGCCTCGAGCAGGGGATCCCAGTCGGCGCCCCAGATGACCTTGATCACGTTCCAGCCGGCGCCGCGGAAGGCGGCTTCCAGCTCCTGCATGATCTTGCCGTTGCCGCGCACCGGCCCGTCCAGCCGCTGCAGGTTGCAGTTGATGACGAAGATGAGGTTGCCCAGCTGCTCGCGCGCGGCCAGCGTGATGGCGCCGAGGGACTCGGGCTCGTCCATCTCGCCGTCGCCCAGCAGCGCCCACACCTTGCGGCCGCTCGCCTGCCTGAGCCCGCGGTCCACCAGGTAGTGGGTGAAACGCGCCTGGTAGATCGCGCACAGCGCGGTCAGACCCATCGAGACGGTGGGGAACTCCCAGAACTCCGGCATCAGGAACGGGTGCGGGTAGCTGGACAGCCCGCCCTCGGGGTGCAGCTCGTGGCGGAAGTTCGCCAGGTCCTTCTCGCTGAGCCGGCCCTCGAGGAAGGCGCGCGCGTAGAGCCCGGGCGAGGCGTGCCCCTGGAAGAAGACCTGGTCGCCGAGGAACTCGTCGGTACGGGCGCGCCAGAAGTGGTTGAACCCGACCTCCCACAGCGTGGCGGCCGAGGCGTAGGTCGAGATGTGCCCGCCGATGCCCGGCCGCTCGCGGTTGGCCCGCACCACCATCGCCATGGCGTTCCAGCGGATGATCGATTTGATGCGCCGCTCCAGCTCGCGGTTGCCCGGGTAGATCGGCTGCTGCGCGGCGGGGATCGTGTTGATGTACGGCGTGTTGGCCGTGAAGGGGATGCTGACGCCGCGCTCCTGGGCGCGCGTCTGCAGCACCCGCAGCAGCTGGCGGACCCGGTCCGGGCCCTGCTCCCTCAGGACGTAATCGAGCGATTCGCGCCACGCCGCGTTCTCGATCTCCTGCAGGCGCGCCAGCACCTCGGGATCCTGGATGGCCATGGGCCCCACGCTCCTTGGCAACGGGAAACTGAACGTCACATTCAACCGCAAAGGATAGGGGGAATCGGGGGGGCGTCAACCAGAGGGGACGGCAGCGGGCGGAAATCGGCTCTGGACGGATCAGGACGGATCGGTTATAAACCAATTGGTTTTAAACCCGATGGTATTCAAAGGGCGGGTCGGCGGCCGCCGCTGGCCACAGGCGCCGGCCGCCGGGGCTTCAGCAGGAGGGATAACAGGATGCTGCCCTTCAGGTTCGGGATGCGCGTCGACGGCGATGAGTTCTGCGGCCGCCGGCGGGAACTGGCCCAGCTGCGCGCCTACCTGGAGTCCGCCGGCCGGGTCTACGTGGTCGGCGAGCGCCGCATCGGCAAGACCTCGCTCATCTTCGAGGCGGCCCGGACCCTGGGCGGCACGCGGGTGGTCGACGTGGACCTGCTGGCGGTGCGCAGCCTGGCCGACGTCACGCAGCGGCTGGCCGCGGCCGTGGTCCGGGCCGAGACGGGGCAGGCGCGGCTGCTGGACCTGCTCAAGGGACTGGCCCAGCTGCGCCCAACCCTGGGCGTGGACCCATCGACCGGCGCGCCGACGGTCGGCTTCGCGCCGGGCGCCGGCGGCCGGCCCGAGTCGCTGGAGTCCGTGTTCGCGCTGATCGGCGAGTGGTCCCGGGCCGTGGTCGTGCTGGACGAGTTCCAGGACATCCTGGCCGTGCCCGACCACGCCGCCGTGCTGGCCCAGCTGCGCGGCCTGGTGCAGAAGCAGCCGCGCGCGTCGTTCGTCTACTGCGGCAGCCTGCGGCACCGCATGGAGGACATCTTCACGCGCGACGACTCGCCGTTCTTCAAGGCGGCGATGCGGCTGCAGGTCGGCGCCATCGAACGCGCCGAGTTCCGCGACTTCCTGGCCGCCAAGTTCGCCGGCGCGCGGCGCACGGTGGCGCCCGGACTGCTGGACGACATCTGCGACCTCTGCCACGACAACCCCGGCGACGTGCAGCGCTTCTGCACCGCGCTGTGGCAGGTCACGACCGACGGCCAGGCCCTGACCGCGAGCGAGCTGCCCGCCGCCTGGGCGATGGTGTTCGCGATGCACGCGCAGGAGTACGAGGTGATCCTGCGCAGCCTCAGCGCGCAGCAGGTGCAGGCGCTGCGCGGGCTGGCGTCGCTCGGGGGGCGCAGTCGGCTGACCCGCGAGCTGCTCGCCAGCACCGGCATCGCGCTGCTGCCCTCGCTGGCCAAGGCGCTCAGCGCCATGGTCGGCCGCGGCCTCGTCGTCAAGGAAGGGACCGAGTTCCGCATCGGCGACCCGTTCCTGTCGCGCTGGCTGGGGCTGAGACTGCCGTGAGCGTGCCCGCGCGCAGACAGGTGAGCATCGCCCTGCTCAACCTGATGCCCGACGCGGCGCTCGAGGCCGCCGAGCGCCCGTTCGCACGGCCCCTGGCGGGCGGGGGCGGAGGTGGTGTTCCGGAACTGGGTGGCGGGGCTGGGAGAGCAGCGGATCTCACGGGCCATGATTGCTGCTGGAGCGGCGATGGTGCCGCGAATCCTCGCCCATGGCCTGTGTATTGCATACAATATGGCCACAATGACCGCGGTAGCAGCAAATACGTGCCCATCAGCCACGATTGTGCTTGACGGCATCCATAGATCGTCGAATAATACTGCGTTGGCGGTAAAATATGTTCCCGGCTCGGGGGATTCCGCACCACGAGGAGGCCCGCCATGGCCACGGCCGGCAATCGCGACCTCACGTCAGCGCCGGGCGGCATCCAGGCCTGGATGACCGCGCTGGGCGACACCGTCCGCCGCCACCGCCGGCTGGCCGGGCTCTCGCAAGCGGAGCTGGCGCAGTTGGCCGGCGTGGGCAAGACCGTCGTCTTCGACCTGGAGCAGGGCAAGGCGACGATGAGGGTGGCCACCGTGCTGCGGCTGCTCGCGGCGCTGAACATCCGGCTGGGCTGGACTGCGCCGACCGGGGAGCCGGGCGATGCGTGAGGCGCTGGTGCTGGTGCATGGCCGCCCGGCGGCGCGGCTGCGCGAGGAAGCGGAGCGCCGCCGGTACGAGCTGGCATACGACCCCGATTACGACGGCCCGCCGGTGTCGCTGGCGCTGCCGCGTCGCAGCGAGCCTTATCTGTTCGAGGGGTTCCCGCCGTTCTTCGACGGGCTGCTTCCGGAGGGGGCGCAGCTCGAGGCGCTGCTGCGCGCGTCGAAGCTCGATCGCCAGGACCTGCTGGGCCAACTGCTGGCGGTGGGCCGCGACCTGGTCGGCGCCGTCAGCGTGGCGCCCGCCGACGGGACCGCAGCATGAGCCGCTGCCCGATCACCGGCGCGCTCCTGCCCGCCGGCCAGGCGGGGCGCTACTCGCGCGAGGGGCTGCGCCGGCTGTCGCCGCAGCTCGCGGATCTGGCGCCGCTGCCGTTCGGGGCCGCCGAACTGCTGGTCGAGGCCGCCGCGCGCGCCGACCAGATGTCGGTCCAGGGCGTGCAGCCGAAGCTGAGCGCGAGGCTGGATGCGCGCGCCGGCCGCTTCGTCCTCGTCGATGCGGGGGGGCGCTACATCCTGAAGCCCCCGAGCCCGCAGTACCCGCACCTGCCCGAGAATGAGCACCTGACGATGGGGCTGGCTGCGATCGCGGGCATCGAGGTGCCCGCGCATGGCCTCGTTGCCGGGAGCGACGGCGCCTGGACCTACTTCAGCCGCCGCTTCGACCGCGAGGCGCGCGGGCGGCGGCTGGCGGTGGAGGACTTCGCGCAGCTCTCGGGCCGCAGCCGCGACACGAAGTACGACTCGAGCCTCGAGCAGGTCGCCGCGGTCATCGACCGGCATGCGACCTTCCCGCTGGTGGAGCATCGCCAGTTCCTGCGCCGCGTCCTGTTCTGCTTCCTGACCGGCGGCGAGGATATGCACCTGAAGAACTGGTCGCTGATCACGCGGCCGCCGCGCGTGCAGTTGGCGCCGGCCTACGACCTGCTGAACACGACGATCGTCTTGCGAACCCCGCGCGAGGAGTCGGCGCTGCCCCTGAACGGGCGCCAGCGCAACCTGCGGCGGCGCGACTTCACCGAGCACCTGGGCGTCGCGCGGCTGCGACTGCCGGTCGCCGTGGTGGAGGACGAGTTGGAGCGGCTGCGGACGGCGAGCGCGGGCTGGCGCGAGGTGATCGAAGGCAGCTTCCTGCCGCCGCCGCTGCGCGAGGCGTACCTGCGGGTCGTGCCCGTACGAGCCCGGCGGCTCTGGCGGTGATGGGCGCGGATTCGGCGCCGGATACGCACGGCCGGAGTCCATGACCTGGCGATTTGCCCGAAAACGTATTTTCATGATATAATATGGTGCACCAGTGCCTGGCCCGGCCGCGGACCCGTGCCGCCGCCGCGCTGCCGTCGGCAACCCGGGGGTTCGCCCCTCCATCGAAACTGCCCGAGGAGCCCATCCATGTTGCTGCGTTCGGCGGCCGCGCTCGCGGTCATCGCCTTGGTCGCGCTCGGCGGCCTCTTCGTGCAGGATCTGGTCGAGGCCGACGCCGGCTGGGAGCAGGGGCAGCAGGCCAGGCTGGAGAAGCAGCTGCGCCACGCCACGCCGGGCTCGGACAAGGCCTTCAAGGCGCAGATGCGGCTCGACCGCCTCAGCGCCTGGCGCGAACAGCGCCCGCAGGCCGGCTTCCCCGACGAGTTCGCGCGCGCCCTGCAGGAGATCAAGGTGCCGGCCGACCGCACCGCGCCCGAGTACGAGCAGGGCTACCAGACGCGCGAGCTGACGAAGGCGCTGCCGTTCGCGCGCGCCGACAAGGCGATCGTCTGGACCAGCCGCGGCCCCGGCAACGTGGCCGGCCGCGCGCGGGAGATCCTGGTCGATCCGGGCGACGCGTCGAACAACACCTGGTACGTGGCCAGCGTGGGCGGCGGCGTCTGGAAGACCACCGACGCGGGCGTCTCCTGGCGGCAGCTCAGCGACGAGATCCCCAACCTGGCGGTCTCGGCGCTGGTCCAGGCGCCCTCGAACCCGAACATCATGTACGCCGGCACGGGCGAGAGCTTCTACAGCGTGGACGTCATCAACGGCAACGGCATCCTCAAGTCGACAGACCGCGGCGAGACCTGGACGCCGCTGGCCGTCACCGTGAACGACTACCGCTTCAACAACATCTCGCGCATCCTGGTCTCGCCGACCGACGCCAACCTGGTGCTGGCCTCGACCACGGTCGGGCGCTACAAGAGCCTGTACGAGCCCACCTCGAACATCTTCCGCTCGACCGACGGCGGCGCCACCTGGACCGTCGTGCACACCGAGACCGGCACCGGCGTCTTCGGCGACCCGCGCATCCTGCAATTGGTGGTCGACCCGAACAACTTCAACATCCAGTACGCCTGCGTCTACGGCGGCGGCATCCGCAAGTCGATCGACGCGGGCTTGACCTGGACCACGATCAACAGCGGCATCACCAACCTGACCGGGCGCTTCGAACTGGCCGTCTCGACGATCAACACGAACTACCTCTATGCCTCGTCGCAGGGCTCCGGCCACAGCGAGCTGTGGGTGTCGTGGAACGGCGGCACGACCTGGAACGAGACCTTCGAGAGCGGCACCGAGCCCAACTGGCTGGGCTCCCAGGGCTGGTACGACAACACGATCGTCTGCCACCCGACGGACGCGCGCATCGTCTACGTGGGCGGGCCGGAGCTGTGGCAGATCACGCTGGCGTCGGTGGGCTCGACGTCGCGGGTGACCACGAGGCTGGCCACCTACTCGTGGCCGCACCCGGACCACCACATGCTGCGCATCGTGCCGCAGCAGGGTGGGGGCTGGTACCTGCTGAACGTCAACGACGGCGGCGTGGCCCGCACGGCCGGCGGCGCCACCGGCTACACGATGCCCGTCACCGGCATGGTCACCACGCAGTTCTACGGCATGGACAAGGCGCCGGGCCGCAGCGCCTACGTGGGCGGCACGCAGGACAACGGCACCTGGCAGTCCGGCGTCGATCCGGACGAGCTCTCCGAGTGGGACCACCGCATCGGCGGCGACGGCTACGAGACCTCGTGGCACTTCGACGATCCGCTCAAGCTGATCGGCGGCTACCAGTACAACGGCCTGCGGCGGTCGCTGGACGGCGGCGCCACCTGGACGACGGCCACCAGCGGCATGACCAACAAAAA
>VGXH01000099.1 GCA_016873405.1 bacterium | reverse complement strand
CCCCAAGCCGTTGCGATCCCGGCGGTGGTTTTGGCAATTCCGTTTCCGGGTTCCTGTTCCGAGCCAGGGCGCGCGTGTGAGGGGGCTTGGTTGTAACTCATTGGCAGAGAACACGTAACGCGATTTCTCGTCTCCTCGTCGATGTGGTACGCCAAGTGCTTTGTGCAATGCGAAGGGGTGAGCAACAGGGATCCTCTTCGGACGAAGCTGAATTTCGTGTTCTCGGGAGAATTGAGTCCGTGCCCGCCGCAAGGCGGGGCTCTCATCGAGGAGGCCGCCCGCAGGGTGTGAAAGAGGTGGGGTCTGGAGCACCCCGACAGGACGGCGTAGAGAGCCAGGATCCTCTTCTCCCGGAACACGAATTCGCGACCGACCGCATTCGGGCGGACCGCAGCGTCGAAGCGGACCGCAGCGTCAAGACAACCTGGATTTTCAAGAGCCCCCGCCGGGTCAGGGGAGGCGAGCCCCGAGCCCGGTCCGCCGCAAGGCGGGGGCTCTTTCTCTTTTTCGTGTCTGCCGCCGCCGATCCGCCCGGCCCGGAGGTCGTCCCCCGCCCGGGCGTCCGGAGCGGGCGGGCGCCCGCCGAACGTCCTCTTTCGGGGAAACTGTCCCACATCGCGCACAGGCGACCGGTGTCCGTCGGCCGCGGTCGTGGCCGGCGGCGTCGATGAAGCCCGGCTCGACGCGCAGACGCCCAGGCGCCAAGCTGCTGCTCGGCAACGGATTCGCGCGGTTCGCCCAAAATCGGGCCGACGCTCTGCCCGCCCCGGGAAACGGGCCCGGCAGTGGCACGAACCCTGCCTCGGCACCGTCGGCACACGATTCAGCCGGCCAGGAGGGGACACATGCTCGAACGCACGATGGCGACCGGGAGGGCGGCAGGGCGTACAGCGAGGCGTCCGGCCGTCGTCATGATCCTGATGGTTCTCCTGGCGCCGGGGCTCTTCCTGGCCGGCTGCACGGAGGACGATTGCCTCAACTGCGTCGACGTGCCGCCCCCGGTGGTGCCGACCGGGGTGCGCAGCATCAGCGGCGACGGCTACGTGATCATCGAGTGGCACGACATGGTCTACGCCCCCTACGACGGGAGCTACACCGCCAGTCTGGTGGCTTACGAGGTCTATCGACGCAACTACCGGTTCGGCGACGAGAACGACCCGGGGCGCGCCTTCGATCCTGTTCCGATCGCGGTCGTCGACTGGGACGAGAACTACGACTCCGGAACCGGCCTGCACTGGCACGTGGACGAAAACGTGGCCAACGGCCTGCAGTACGAGTACGCCGTCGCGTCGGTCAACGCCGCCGGCGCTCGCAGCGCGCTGAGTTTCGAGTTCGTGGTCGATGCGCCGCTGCCGATGAGCCCGCTGGACAGCCAGGGCTGGTTCGTGCCGCTGCCCGTGTTCGACGGCAACGCCCCGGGCGCGATCGGCTACGGATTCGTGTTCAGCCGCGCCGCTTCCAACCCGCTGGTCCTGGCGGCAGGGCGCGTCACGCCGGGCGTCGAGGTGATCGTGGCCGACATCGAGGTCTTCTTCAGCGGCGGCATTCCCTTCGTCAGGCGCGGCGCCTCGCATGTGCGCCTCCAGGACATGGGCGATTTCAGCGACGGCGCCGGGAACCTCCTGTTCGAGGGCGTGTCGTGGGCGCCCGTGCGTGGATACTCGGCCACCGGAACCCTGGAACTCGTGCCCGGGCATGTGTACGTGGCCGAGATCCATGTCGGCGGCGGCAACGTGCACTACGCCAAATTCGGTGTCGACAGTCTCGGGTCCGGCTTGGTGAACCTCGTGTGGGCCTATCAACTCATCGCCAACCTGCCTGAGCTCTCGGCGCCGGCGGGCGGCGGCGGACGCGGGGAAGAAGGTCCGCGTTTCATCAGCCTCTAGCGGGGCGACGCGGACGAAAGGGGGCGCAGTCATGAGACACCAGTTGAACGGCAGCGGAGGCCTTCGCGCCAGCTTGGCGTCGATCGGTTTGGGCTTGGTCGGTTCGGCCTTGGTCGGCCTGGTGCCGACGATGCTGCCCGGTCCGGCGGCGGCGCAGGAGGGCTCCGAGCGCTACCGGCCGGCCCGGACGCGTGCCGATTACGAGGCGCCGTACGAAGCGCCGGTCGCGTCCGAGGACGGCTACGACTACGCCGCCCAGACGCTTCGGGTCTCGATCTGGCTGGACCGCGACCAGGACGAGGTTTACAACCGCGGCGACGAGCAACGCGTCACGTTCCAGACGAACGAGGACGCCTACGCGGTCGTCTACCGCATCGACACCGACGGCATGGTGACGGTGCTCTGGCCGCGCGACCGCCTGGACGACGGGTTCGTGTTCGGCGGGCACGAGTACCGCCTGCCGGGGCGCGAGGCGCCGGCGCTGCGCATCCGGGAATCGGAGGGCGAGGGGTACGTCCAGGCGCTGGCGTCCCGCTACCCGTTCGACCTGCGCGCGCTGGAACTGGATTTCCTCGGCGAGGGCGGACGGGAGGACTACGGCTTCCGCGTCGCCGGCGATCCGTTCCTGGCCATGAACGAGGTCAACCACGCGATCACGGGTCTGGAGGATTCGCGCGACCACGTGATCAGCAATCACGCCCGCTACTACGTGCACCGCGTGGTGGACCATCCCCGGTATCTCTGCTCGCAGTGCCACGCCGATGACGTGGTTCGCTACGATCCCTACGGTTCGCACTGCACGCTCGTGATCGACTACGACTACGGCTGGTCGAACCGCTGGTACGTGCAGTACGGCTACTTCCCCGTGTACTGGAACCCGGTGTACGTGTACGTGGACCCCTGGACCTGGCGGCCGTGGATCAACTTCTGGTACGACCCCTGGTACGCGTGCGCTCCCTGGCAGGGCTGGCGGCCGTACTACTGGGACTGCTACAGCTGGTACGACTCGCCCTACTACCACGGCAACTGCTGGACGCGCTGGGACGGAGGGGACCGTCGCTTCCGGCCGCTGAACCGGCACGGCGACACCGTCGCCGTGCGCAAGGTGCGGGAGTTCGACAAGGTGACGCGCCAGGTCGGGCGCCGGCCGCTGGCCGACGATGAGCGGAGCGCCATGATCGCGCGCCGACCGCTGGCCGGTCGCGGCGACGGCAAGGGGATCGGGCGCGAGCGCGACGGCGCCGTGGCCCCGGTGGCGGTCGCGCGCGGCGACAAGCCGCTGACCCGCGAAGTGGAACGGTTCCCGGGCGCGAGCGCCGGCGGCCGCGGGGGCGGGCTGCGCATCCGCCCGGAGGGCGGCGGCGGCACGGCCGCGGTCGGCGCCGAGCGGCCCACGCGCCGGCACACGGCCGGCGGGAGTGAGCGGGCGCCGAGCCTGCAGCCGGTCAAGCCGGTGCGGCGCAGCGCCGGCGAGCCGGTCCGGGGCGGGAGCGAGGGCGTGCGCGGAGCGCCGCCGGCGCGCGAACAGGATCGCGACGGCGTCCGCGCGCTCAATCCCCGCCAGCAGGATACGCGCACCTGGAATCGCGGCGGCGGTCGCAACGATCAAGGCGTGGACCGGCCGGCGCGCGGCGACAGGCCGACGCGGGTGCGGCCGCGCGAGGAGACCCGCGACCGCGGCGACACGCCGGCCGACACGCCGGCCCGGACGCCGCGGCGTGACGACGGCCGTCGCGGCGACCGCGGCGTCGAATCGCGGCGCAGCCCGGCCGACAACGACGCCGTGCGGCAGCCGGCCCCCGACCGCGGCGGCTCCGGGCGCCGCGAGGAAGGCGCCGTCCGCCGGGGCGAGTCGCCGCGCTCGGTCCGCGAGACGCCGCCCGCCGCCCAGCCGGCGCCGTCGGCCCCGCCCAGGCAGGAGGCGCCGGCGCGGCAGGAAACGCCGCGGCGCAGCGAGCCGGCGCGCGGGCGCGACGGCGGCGACAACGCCCGCGACCGGTCCGGCGACGGCGGCGAATCGCGTTCCGGTGAGGCGCCGGCCAGGCGTTCGCCGAACGCGACCAGAAGGTAAGGAGCGATGTGCTGGTGGTCTTCCCCCCATCTCCCGTCGGCCGGAGCGGCGCGGATTCCCGAAGTGGTTGGCAGCCGATCGTGAAGAGGCGAAGCATCGGGTAGACGGGGACACCAGCATGGACGGGGGAGCCCGGCGGGGGAATGTCGATCAGGGGTGACAGGTACCGCGTCGGGCTCTCCCATTTCGATACCCGGCCGGAGCGCCGCCAGGCGCCCGGCCGGCGAGTCCCGGACCGTGCAATTGACCTTGCCCGTGCGGCGGCCCTACAATGCGCCGACGGATCGGGCAGTGGGGTCTTCGGGGCCGGGCGGCCGGACGGCGGCCAGATGGCGGCCGGACGGCGGCCGGGAAGGGAATACTGACGCATGAGACCCTTCGCGCCGGCCACGCCGGTGGTGCTGCTGGCCGCGCTGCTGGGCTTGGTGGCCGTTGAGGCCCAGGTCGCGCCGCCGGCGGACCTGGAACCCCTGCCGACGGAGATCACGCGCCGGCTGGTCGAGCGGGCGGCGCCTCTGCTGAGCGAAGCCGACGGCCGGTCCTCCCGGCGTCGGCCGGGCGCGAAGGCGCCGGCCTCGCTCGAGACGATCGTCATCAGCTGCGACTTCGCGGACAGCCTGCTGCTCGGTCGGCACGGGCTGGTCCCGGGCGACTTCCCGCCGCCGCGCCAGACGGACCGCCACTACGACGCGCACGACTCGACGTTCCTGCACCACAAGCTGCAGGACGTGGCCGCCTACTTCGCCGACGTCAGCGGCGGCGCGCTCGAGATCCGTTTCACCGTGCACGCGCGCGCGGTCAACCTGCCGGAGCCGATGTCCTGGTACGGCGACCACCCGGATCTCGGCGAGCAGTCGGTGGCCCTGGCCGCCGCGGTGATCGACAGCCTGGACACGGAGATCGACTTCACGCGCTACGACACCGTCGTGCTGGTGCACGCCGGCGCCGGCGAGGAGACGGACATCCTGGGCGACAGCCCGGAGCAGATCTACAGCACCTATCTGGATCCCGCCGATTTCCGGGCGGCGTTCGAGGACAGCGTGCTGCCGCAGCCGTATCTGGCGGCGGCGGGCTTCCCTGCGGGCGAAGGCATCGACCGCGTGCTCGTGCTGCCGGAAACGGCGCAGCAGGATCCGTTCGGCTCGTTCGGCGGCGGTTTCGGTTCCCTGGGGCTGTACTGCTTCGAATTCGGCCTGCATCTGGGCATGCTCTCGCTGAGCGACTTCACGCCCGCGGGCCGGCCGGACAGCCAGGGCGTCGGCCAGTACGACCTGATGGGCTACGGGCTGTTCGTGGGCCTGGGCTTCCTGCCTCCGCAGCCCGGGCCGTTCAACAAGATCCTGATGGGCTGGCTCGAGCCCGAGACCGTCGATCCGGACGCGGGAGCCGTCGTGGCGCTGCCGCCGGCGGCGGGGGCGCACGGGCTGGCCTGCGCGCGCATCGACATCACGGGCCAGGAGTACTGGCTGGCCGAGTACCGCCTGCAGGACCCGAACGGCGACCGCCGCTTCACGTTCCCCGGCGACCTGAACGGCAACGGCCTGCCCGACTTCCGGGACGCGGATTCCGCCAACGGCGACGGCACGCCCACGGGCAAGTTCGACCCGGCGACCGACACGCACGAGGACCTGCGCGGCGCCGAGTGGGATTTCGCGATGAGCGAGAACCGCGCCCGGCGGCCCGGCGAGCTGGGCGCCGGCAGCGGCGTGTACATCTGGCATGTCGACGAGGCCGTGGTCGCCGCGGCGTTCGGGCAGGCGACGAACCTCTTCAACGCGGACCCCTCGCGCAAGGCGGTCGATCTCGAGGAGGCCGACGGCATCCAGGACCTGGACACGAACGAGCCGTCGGACTGGCTGCTGGGCGGGGACGACGACAGTTTCCGCGGCGAGGACAACGCGCGCTTCGCCCCGGACACGCGGCCGGATACCCGTTCGAACGCTGGGCTGTCGACGGGCATCGTCATGAGCGGCTTCAGAGACGTCGTGCGCGACTCGGCGGCCTACGTCGTGCAGATCGGCGACCGGAGGTACGCGGGCTACGACTACGCCGACACGATGACCTTCACGGTGTCGCGCGTGGCGCCGGGGGACGGCGCGCGGGCGGCGGCGGCGCGCGTGGCGCTGCCGGCGGGCACGGACCTCGCCGGCTCGCACCTGCTGGCGGTCGACCTCGACGGCGCGGGCGCCGAGGAGCTCGTCGTCGCCGACGCCGCCGGCGCGGTGTGGGCCTTCGACGGCAGCCTCGGCGAATTCCTCGATCGCGACGCCGACCCGGCGACGCTGGCGCCGCTGGCCGTCGGCCGGCGTGGCGGCGCACCGGTCTCGTGGCTGCTGCCGGCGGCGGCCGGCGACCTCGACGGCGACGGCCGGCCGGAGATCGTCCTGGCCACCGCCGACGGGCTCTACGCCTTCGAAGCGGACGGTCGCCCGCTGCGCGCGGCGCCGCCGGGCGATGACGGGTTCTATGCCGCGGTCGGCGGTTGCAACCAGCCCGTCGTGCTGGCGCCGCTGGCGCCCGACGCCGCCACGGGTGATCCGGCGTCGCGCGTGCACGCGCTGGCGGCCTGGGCGCGGGGCGGCAACTGCGGGCTGGACTGGTTGGGCGGCGCCGACGGCTCCGTCACCAGGACGCTCGCCCTGGGATCCGGCCACCTGGCGTCGCCGCCGCAGCTGGCGGGATCGCTGTTGGTCTGCGCGATCGCCGACACGGTCGCCGGCACGGGCCGTCTGGCCGTGGTCGACCTGGCGCGCGATCCGCTGCCGGACGTTCCGGAGGTCGTGGAGGTCCCTCTGCAAAC
>VGXH01000098.1 GCA_016873405.1 bacterium | reverse complement strand
CGACCGCGGGCAAGGCGATGCTGCACGTCGTGTGGCGGGACCTCACCGAACGGCGGCGGCTCGAGGCCGAGCTGGTGCAGGCCCACAAGATGGAGGCGCTCGGCCGGCTCTCCAGCGGCATCGCGCACGATTTCAACAACCTGCTGGTCGGGATCATCGGCCACGCCGAGCTGCTGCTGACCGACCTCGGCGACCGGCCGGACCAGCAGGCCGGCGCCGCTGAGATCCTGAAGGCCGGACGCCGCGCCGCCGCTCTGGTGGGCCAGTTGCTGGCGTTCAGCCGCAAGCAGATGCTGCGGCCGCAGACGATCGACCTGTCGGCGACCCTGGCCGACCTGGCGGACATGCTGCGTCGACTGCTGGGCGAGGGGATTTCCGTCGTCATCGAGCCCGGCCATCATCCCCTGTGGGTCCGCGCCGATCCCGGGCAGATCACGCAGGTCGCCCTCAACCTGGCGGCCAACGCGCGCGACGCCGTGCGGCCGGGTGGCCGCTTCCGGCTCGCGCTGGCGGCGGCCCGCGTCGACGAGCGCACCCCCGACCTGCACGATTCGCTGTCGCCCGGCCCCTACGTGGCGCTGATCGCCGAGGACGACGGCGAGGGGATCGCCCCGGCCGACCTGCCGCGCATCTTCGACCCGTTCTTCACGACCAAGCCCGTCGGGCGCGGCACCGGCCTGGGTCTGGCGACGGTCTACGGCATCGTGCGGCAGTCCGGAGGCTCGATCGCGGTGGCCAGCGCTCCGGGCAGCGGGACGCGCTTCTCGATCTACCTGCCCCGGGTGGAGCCGGAGGCGCCGAAGGCGGAACCGCGCGCCGGCGGCGCCGCGATCCGGCCGAACGGCGGCGAGCACGTGCTGCTGGTCGATGACGAGGCGGCCACGGGCCGCCTGGTGCGGGTGATGCTCGAGCGCGCCGGCTATCGCGTCACCGTCGCCACCGGCGGCGCCGACGCCCTGGAGATCATCCGGCGCGGCGATGACCGCGTCGACCTGCTGCTCTCGGACATCGTCATGCCGGGGATGGACGGCGTCGAGCTGGTGCGGCGCGCGCGGGAGATGAGCCCCGGACTGCCGGCGCTGCTGACGTCCGGTTATCCGGCCCAGTTCCTGGCCGGCAGCGCCGGCCTGACGCCGGCGGCCGATCTGCTGCAGAAGCCGTTCTCCGCGCAGGAACTGGTCCAGCGCGTGGCGGCGGTGCTTCGCGGCGCGCGCTGAGCGCCGGCGCCGGCGCGGTCATCGGCTCCGACCGCGCCATCGTCCGCGGCGCCGCTTCATCTGACGAGCATCAGCTTCCTGGTCGCCGGCTCGTCGTCGCCCGCGCGCAGGCGCGCCACGTACTGGCCGCTGGCCGCCGCGCGACCGGACTCGTCCCGGCCGTCCCACAACACCTGGTGCTCGCCCGCCGGCAGCTCCGCCGCGACCAGCCGCCGCACCAGGCGCCCGCTCAGGTCGTGCACCTCCAGCACCGCGCGCGCGGGCGCCGGCAGCGAGAAGCGCAGCGTCGTGCGCGGGTTGAACGGGTTCGGGTAGCCGTCCAGCCGCGCGGACACGGGCGCGGGCACCTGGTCCACGCCGGTCGCATAGTCGCCATAGATCAGCTGCACCGGCAGCAGGTGGGGCGAGCCCGGCGCGTTGCTGCTGAACGCCACGAACGTGTCGTGAACGCCTTCGAGCAGTCCCGCCGGCTCGATCCGCGCCGACAGCCTGGCCGTGGCGCCGGGATCGAGCCAGCGGGGCGGCGCGTCGGCCGTGACCCAGCTCGCGAGCGGGGTCACCGGTCCGAAGACCAGCGGCAGGTTGCCCGTGTTCTGCACCGTGAACTCGAGCACCGAGCCTCGCGGCACGCCGGCCAGCGCCGACGGGAGGTGGATGCGGCCGGCGCCCGTGTAGGGGTCGCGGCCGGCCGCGGCCGGGGCGGCGGCGATATCGACGGCCGAGGTCTCGAGCGCCTCGGCCAGCCGCGCCGGATCCAGGCCGGGCGAGGCGCCCAGCAGGATCGCCGCGGCGCCGGCCACCTGCGGGCAGGCCATGCTGGTGCCCGTGTACGCCACGTAGCCGCCGGCGCCGGACAGGCTCGTCACGTCGGCTCCCGGCGCCGCCAGGTCGGGCTTCATCAGCCCCGGCGGATAGGGGTAGTCGCGGTAGTTCGAGGAGCTGAAGGGGTTGGCGAGATTCCACGATGTCGGGCCGCGGCTCGAGGTCGTCTCGACCGCGCCGGCGCTGGTCAGGCCGCCCACCGCGATGACGGCCGAACGGCCGCCGCCGGGCGCGTACCAGGGGCTGGGGCAGTCCGCCGGACTGGCGATGTCGGTGGGCACGGCGTAGTGCCCGCTCGGGCTGCCGTTGCCCGCGGCCGTGATCCAGGGGACGTCCATCGCCAGCAGCATCTCGGCGTTGTAGCGGTTGGCCGCGCGCACGTCGCTGCCGGCCAGGCTCCAGCCGGCGCTCATCGAGAACAGGTGCACGCCATGGTCCAGGCCGAACTGCATGCCCTCGACCAGGTCGGCCTGATAGCCGGGCACCACGCGAAGCGCCATCAGGCGCGCGCCCGGCGCCACGCCGGTGCGGGTGCCGGCCGTGCCGTCGCCCACGATGAGTCCCGCGGTGTGCGTGCCGTGGCGCCAGGTGGCGTCGCCGTCGTAGGGGTCGTCGTCCTCGTCGACCGCGTCCCAGCCGTGGTGGGGGAATGCCGGGCCGCCGTCCCACAGGCGCGCGGCCAGGTCCGGGTGGTCGTAGGTGACGCCGCTGTCGAGGTGGCCGACCAGCACGCCGGCCCCGGTGCTGCCGGCGGCCCACGCCTGGTCGGCGCCGATCGCCGCCAGGTGCCAGGCCAGGGCCTTGTCGGAGGTCGTCGTCGTGCCGTCGGGATCGGCCGCGGCCCAGCTGCCGCCGGAATTGCCGCCGGAATTGCCGCCGAACGTGCGGCTGGGCACGTCATCGAGCCAGAGCCGGCCGACGCGCGGATCGGCCGCCAGCTCCGCGATGGCCGCGGGCGCCAGCTCCGCGCGCAGCGAGCCCGAGAGCCACAGGGTCCGCGCCGGGGCCGCCGACCCGGATTTCGCCGCCTCGTCGAGGACCGGGCGCAGCTCGTCCAGCGCGCGGGCGACCTGCGCGCGCGCCGCCGCGGCGACCGCCTCGCGTCGCGTCGCGCGCGAGGCATCCTTCAGCGTCTCGGCCAGCGCGAGCGGGTCCAGCCGCTCGGCCGGCACGATCATCACCGGCAGCAGGCGGCCGGGTTCGGCGCCGGTCATCGCCTCGCGCAGTCGCGGGTCCACCGGATCGAGCCAGGTCTCGTGACGCAGCGGCGGGGTCCCGGCCAGCTTCAGCGCGTCGCCGCGCTTCAGGTAGGGATTGATGATGGTCACCAGCCCGCTCGGGCGCAGGCGCAGCCCCGGATCCCCGAGGCGGAAGTCGAAGCTGTTCCGGATGACGTTGTCCGTCTCGTCGTCCTCGGCGACCTGCGCCGCCGTGTCCAGGCGCACCGTGAGGGTGCGAGTGCCGGCGTGGCCGAGCACCGGGAAGTCCTCCAGCGGCACGTACGTTCCGGCCGGCAGGCCTCCGTCCAGCCGCCAGGAGGCGTAGAGGTCACCGTCCAGTTCGAGGTCGATCAGGAAGCTGGGCGCGATGTCGCGCAGCCCGGCGTTGAAGAAGGCGAAAGAGACCCAGTTCGTGTCGCCGGCGGCGGTGTAGCCGGTCACGCGCTGGCCCTCGATGACGTTGGCGACCAGCGCGTCGCCCCAGCCCGGGGGCGTGAACGCGGCCAGGTCGGCCATCAGGTCGCGGCGCGCCGTGTAGATGTTCCGGCCCTGGGTGGGGAAGTCGCGCCGATCGCTCCAGGCGGCATGCGCGCGTTGCGCGGTCAGCACGGCGTCGGCGGCGTGGAAGACCGGTTCGACGGTCGGTGCGTCGGTGATGATCTCGACGTCGCCGAAGAAGTCGGCCGCCCCGTGGCCGGAAGCCAGGCGCGTCGCCAGCTGGAACTCGTCGCCGCCGTTGGGCGCGTCCAGCCAGACGCAGCCGACGACGCCGCCGCGCACGAAGAGGCTCGGCCCCACGCTGTCGTACTCGTCGGCGACCAGGCCGTACGGTCCGTAGAACGAGGCGCCGGCGTCGGCGCTGTGCGTGTAGATGATGTCGCCGTCGGCGGTGATGCCGTCGGTGTAGTCCAGCTGGTAGGCGACGTAGACGTCGCTGCCCTGGCAGACGACGCGCGGGTAGCCGCCGTTGCTGGGTGTCCAGCCGGTGAAGCTGGCGGGATCGGCGAAGCTGCCGGTGTAGGCGTCGGTCGCGATCAGGATCTCCATCTCGCCGGTGGCGGCGTCCTGCTCGGCGTTGATGAAGTGCACCGTGCCCGCGTTCATCGCCACGTCGGGCCAGTAATCCGGATAGCCGTCCGGCAGGAAGTAGTCGTAGGTGACGGTGTTGCCGCCGTTGGACGAGTACATGAAGATCAGCGTCCACTCGTATTGGTAGAAGTCCCAGTTGACCGTCAGCCAGTTGGCGGCGATGAAGACCCTGGCGAAGTCGCCGGCGCCCGTCACGGCGATCGACGGCACGGCGCAGGGCTCGCCGACGTTGAGGCCCTTGACCCAGGCCCAGGCCGACGGGTCACCCGGATTGCTGCTGCGCGAGCGCACGATCACGCCGTCGTCGCGGATCCAGACCACGTGCAGGTAGCCGCCGCCATCGACCGCCAGCTCGGGTTGATATTCGTCGAGGGTGAACGAGGGCAGTTCCCACACCTGCCAGGTGAGGCCCTGGTTCAGCGAGCGGGCGACGTGGATGTCGCGGTCGGTGCTGCCGAGGTCGACGGCGGAGAAGGCGGCGTAGAGGATGCTGCCGTCGGGGCTCGCGGCCAGGGTCACGTGGTCGTCGTTCATGTTCGTCGGGTTGCCCAGCAGCGTGTTGGCCGACCAGGGGGCGGCCTTGGTCGCGGTCCGTTCCGGAGCGCCGGCGACCGGCGGCAGCGTCTGGCGACCGTCGGCGGGCGTGTTCGTCGCCGCGCGCGTGCGCAGGAAACCGGGGGCGGTCAGCTGCCGGAGCAGCGCGAGCTGCTCGGGGTCCCAGCGCGAGGCGGCGGTGTCGGGCCGCGCCGCGCTCTTCGTGTGCGCCGCGCTCTTCGTTTGCGCCATCAAGTCGACTTCCGCGAACGCGCGCCGCTCGGCGCCGGCGGCCAGACGGGCGCGGTGCGGGGCGGGCGCCGTCGCGGCGGCCGCCAGGGTCGCCGGGTCGCCCGTCCCCCGGTGGGCGGCGACAGGGCGCTGCGGTTCCAGGCGACGCGGGGCCGGCGCCGGCCGCGCGGGGTCGGCGCCCGTGGGCATCGCCGCCGGGACGGCCGGCAGGCCCAGCGCCAACAGGCCGGTCATGAGCAGGACTCTCGACAGGCATCGCTTCGGCATCGCGCACGCTCCCGGCCGCTGTGGGGTGTCGGCTGGACGGATGATCCCCGGGTGAGGATGATTTTACCATTAAATATGATTTTTTGTCCACAGAGATAATCCTGGCCGCTTGCGGGGTTGGTTGGTTATCGTATATTTACGATATACGATCGCGACCAGACGCAGGCCGCAGGCCGCGGGCCGCCGGCCGCAGGCCGCGGGAAAGGCTCGACATGGCACGGGCGAAGCGGGAATCGTTCGCGCCGGACCTGGTGGCGCTGGCCCGCGTGGCGCGGGCGCTGTCGC
The DNA here is from genome assembly GCA_016873405.1 of bacterium. The sequence continues at coordinate 1,110 of VGXH01000098.1, read as the reverse complement.
ATCCGGGCCGGCTGCACATCCTGGGCGTGCTGGCGGCGCGGCGGGGCTGCGTGTGCGGCGACGTGGTCGTGGCCTCGCCCCTGGCGCAGTCGACGGTGTCGCAGCACCTGAAGGAACTGAAGGCGGCGGGGCTGGTGCGCGGCGAGGTCGAGGGCCCCCGCACCTGCTACTGCCTGGACGAGGCGGCCCTGGCGGCCGCGGGCCGCGACTTCGCGCGGCTGTTCACCGGACTGCTGGCCGGCGGCCAGCCGCAGGAGGACTGACATGGACACCCAGCGGGACCGGGACCTCAAGCAGATCGTCAAGCGGAAGTACGGCGAGATCGCCGACGGCGCCGGCCGGGCGGGCTGCTGCGGCCCGGGCGGCGCCTGTTCCCCGGCGGCGGGCGTGAACTTCGCCGAGGGCTACGAGACCCTCGCGGGCTACGTGCCCGAGGCCGACCTGGGCCTCGGCTGCGGCCTGCCGACCGAGGGCGCGTTCATCCGCCGGGGCGAGACCGTGCTGGACCTGGGCAGCGGGGCGGGCAACGACGTCTTCGTCGCGCGCGCGCTGGTCGGGCCGCAGGGACGCGTCATCGGCGTCGACATGGTGCCGGCGATGGTGGAAAAGGCGCGGGCGAACGCCGCGCGGCTGGGCGCGACGAACGTCGAGTTCCACCTCGGCGAGATCGAGCAGCTCCCCCTCGAAGATGCGAGCGTCGACGTGGTCATCAGCAACTGCGTGCTGAACCTGGTGCCGGACAAGGCCCGCGCGTTCGCCGAGATGCACCGCGTTCTGCGGCCGGGCGGCCGCTTCTCCGTCTCGGACATCGTCATCACCGGCGAGTTGCCCGACGAACTGCGCGGCGCGGCGATGATGTACGTCGGCTGCGTGGCGGGCGCGCAGCAGGAGGCGGAGTACCTGGCGACCGTGGCGGGCGCCGGCTTCCGCGACATCGTCGTCGGTCGTCGCCGCCGTCTCGAGTTGCCGGACGAGCTGCTGGAGGCCGCGGCGCCGCCGGCGGCCGTGCGCGCCTTCCGCGAGGGGGGCACCGGGATCTGGAGCCTGACGGTGACCGGACGCCGCGCCGCCGCGGCGGAGGCCTGAGCGTGCCGCGCCCGGAGAAACGCG
>VGXH01000097.1 GCA_016873405.1 bacterium | reverse complement strand
AAAAGCGCCGTTGTGATGGTCAGCGGCGTGGTCCGCGCCGGCCCGTTCGGCACGCCGTTCGGGCCGATGGGCAGCGAGACCGCGTGCTGGAAACTGAGGCCTTCGATCCAGCCCCCGTGGCCGGGGGCTGTGGCGTCGCCCTGGATGTGGCCCCAGGTGTGGTTCTCGGCGTAGAGGAAGAGATCGCCGGCGCGGGCGGCGATGGCGGGCAGCAGCAGAGCGGCTGCCAGGGCGGCGAGCGCGGTGCGGACATGGTGGCGGTGCATGGCGTCTCCATGGGTCAGGGACGGCGCGCGGACAGGTGCGGCCCGCGCTCGGTTGTGATCCGGACCAAGGCCCGGGCGGCCGGGAATTCCGGACGGGCTTTGTCATGGATAAAGAGATAGCCGGGCGGCTCCCGTCACGGGCAGCCTGTCACGATGCGCACGACGGCCGAAAACGCCGACGGGCCCGCCGCTTCCCCGGTGGAAGCGGCGGGCCCGCCATTCGCTGGTCCAGGCGGCGCGGGGCGTCCTACCTCACGATCACCACGCGCCCCACCAGGTCCTGCCCGGCCACCTGCGCGCGCACGAAGTAGACGCCGCTGGCCACGCCGCGGCCCTGCCCGTCGCGGCCATCCCAGGCCAGCGGGCGCTCGCCGCCCTCGAGGCTGCCGCTGAAGACGCGGCGCACGCGGGCGCCGCGGGCGTCGTGGACATCCACGGTCACCTCGCTGCGGGCGGGCACCGTCAGCAGGAAGCGGGCGCCGCCGGCGCCGGCGCCGCCCAGCACCTTCAGGCCGGCCACCAGGTCGGTCGCCACGCCCGAGACGTACGGCTGCACGGTGAAGGTCACGGGCGCGGACAGAGCCGTGCGACGGGTGCCGTCGCCGGCCCAGGCCCGCCACCAGTAGTCGCCCGCGACGAGGGTGGGCGACGTCCAGGCGGTGCTGCCGGCCTGCTCGGCCACGTCGGCGACCGCCTCGACCAGCTGCGTGCAGGCCTCGTCGCCGAAGATGCGGAAGCCGTACACGGCCGCGCCGCCGCCGGGCAACGCGCTGTTGGCGACCGTCAGCTCGGGCTGCGCGCCGGTCACGGCGCCGCCCAGCGGTGAGACAGGCACCGGCGTCAGCATCGTGAACGGGGAGGCGGCGCCCTCCAACTCGACGTCGTCGATGTACCAGCCGTCGCCGAGCACCGAAACGTCGGTCGTCAGGTAGAACCTGAACGCCAGGTCCTGGCCCGCGTAGGCGGCCAGATCGAGCGTCACCTGCGTCCACGTCGACAGCGTGCCGTGGTAGGAGGCAAGCGTGGTCCAGGGGCCGCCGTTCGCCGACACCTGAACCTGGCAGAAGTCGTAGTTCGTCTCGGTCGCGTACCGGTGCCAGAAGCGCAGGCGCGCCGCGCGCCGCGTGCCGTTCAGCTGGGCGTAGGTGGCGCTGTTGTTGGTGTACTGGCCGGCCGGCGTGTCGGTCAGCGAACGCGTGGCGCTGCGGTATTGCGCCGTGGTCGTGGCCCAGGTCCCGCTCAGGGTCCAGTTCGTCGTGCCCGACTCGAAGTTGTCGCTGAAGATCAGCTGCGGCGAGCCCACCATGAACGACAGCGGGAACGCGACGTCGCCGCCGCCCGGCTGGTGGACCGTCACCGTCAACCGCACCAGGTGGCCGGCGGGGCAGGCCGGATCCACGCTGAAGGGGATCGGGTTGCCGGTCAGCGTGACCGAGCCCATCGCGGCCACCGAGCCCACGCTGCGCGTGGCGGCGCCGAGCTGGATCCAGGGGTCGTCGCTGGCGACGGTGACCGTGACGTTCAGCGCGCTGGCGGCCACCGACTCGTTCTCGACGGTGAAGCTGAGCGTGCCGTCGTCGCCCGGGTTGACGGCCTTGGCCGCGGCGTTGACCACCGGCGTGTGCACCGACACGTAGACGCCCGCCGCGCGCATCAGGAACAGGTGCGCCTCGAGGTTCTCCTGGAACTCGATGGCGCGGTTGGCCTCCGGCGGCCAGAAGCCGTAGCTGCCGATCTCGTTCGACACGCTGAAGATGGCCGGGTGGAAGGTGGTGGTGCCGTACATCGTGTCGAAGGTGCCGCCGTTCACGCTGTAGAGGATCGCGCCCGGCCGCCCGTGCTCGTAGTTGTTGTGCGCGGTCATCTTCTGCGCGATGTACAGGAAGGTAGTCTGGTGGGGCGTCGGCGCGTCGACATAGCCCCACGGATACAAGGTCATGCCCGAGTACGTGTGCACCGAGTCGTGCGTGATGATCTGCCGACCGTTGACGAAGTTGATCATCGCCTGCGTCTCGAGCTCGCTGGCGGCCGAGGGCCCGCGGTAGGTGATGCTCGAGGGGGTGGGGCTGCTGCCCACATCGTCGTAGCCCCAGAACTTCGGATAGTTGCGGTTGAGGTCGACGCCGAACTGGCCGCCGGCCTGCGGCGAGCGGTTCTTGCGCCACATGCCGCCGCCGTCGGGGTTGGTCGTCTCGTTGTAGACGAAGCCGTCGGGGTTGACGACCGGGATCAGGTACAACTCGCGGTTATCGACCAGCCACCTGATGGCCGGGTCGGTGTCGTAGCGCTCGCAGAGGTACTTGGCGAACATGATCGGGAACTCGGCGGCCATGATCTCGCGCGCGTGGTGCGTGCCGTCGATCAGCACCTCGGGCTCGGTCTCGTCGACGTCCGGGTTGTCGGAGAGGCGGTAGGCCCAGATGCTGCGCCCCTGGTAGGTCGTGCCGATGGACCACTTCGCGCTGATGACGTGCGGGTACTGCAGCCGCAGGCTGTCCATGAAGGCCACGTTCTCGCTGAAGGTGTGGTAGATGCCGAAGCCGATGCCCTTGTCGGGGTAGGCGGCGGCGGCTTCCATGTCGCGTTGCAGCAACTCGGTCGCGAAGCCGGCCGCGCGCAGGGCGGTCTCGTCGCCCGGCAGGCAGGCGATGTGCGCCTCGACGCCCGGCTTGACCCGCACGACGTCGAACGAGTTCTGGTTCAGGCGCAGCCACTCGCTCAGCGCGGGGTCGGTCAGGGGCACGCGCACCAGGTCGTGGCGGATTTCGGCGGCGGTGGCGGTCAGGGACAGCAGCAGGCAGAGCGCCGCCGCGAGCACGGACAGGGGGCGAGGCATGGTTGACTCCAGGTCGGTTGAGGGGCCGAGGCTGCAACCCCACCATTGTACGGGATGCGGATCGGGATCTCAACGAGAGACCGCCGCCGGAGCCCTGCGGCGCCGGCGGCGGCGTGACCGAATCGTGACGGATCGCCGGCCGCGGCGCCGCCTACTTGGCGGCATCCACCTCGGCGCAGGTCTTCTTCACCGCGGCCACCGACGTCTTCAGCGCGGCCGCCTCCTCGGGCGTCAGCTTGATCTTGATGATCTTCTCGATGCCGTCCTTGCCCAGCAGGCAGGGCACGCCCACGAACAGGCCCTTGACCGAGTACTCGCCCTGCAGCAGCGCGCACACGGGCACGATCTTCTTCTTGTCGAAGGCGATGGCCTCGACCATCTCCAGCGCGCTGACCGCGGGGCTGACAAAGGCCGAGCCCGAGCCCAGCAGCTTGACCACCTCGCCGCCGGCGTTGCGCGTGCGATCCTCGATCGCATCGAGCTTCTTGGCGGGCACGAATTGATCGACCGGCAGGCCGTAGACGCGGCAGGCGCTGCGGATCGGCACCATCGTGTCGCCGTGGCCGCCCAGCACGACGGCCTCGATGTTCTCGACCGATACGCCCGCGGCTTCGGCCACGAAGTACTTGTAGCGCGCCGAATCGAGAACGCCGGCCATGCCCATGATCCGCTTCGGGTCGCACTTCGTCTTCTTGAACAGGCGGTAGACGATGGCGTCCAGCGGGTTGGCGATCGAGATGATGAAGGCGCCCGGCGCGAACCGGTTGATGCCGTCGGCCACCTGGTCGGTGATCTTCAGGTTGATCGCCAGCAGCTCGTCGCGCGACGGGTAGGTGCCGTCCGGGCGCATCGTGCGCGGCACGCCGGCGGTGTTGATCACGAAGTCGGATCCGGCCAGGACGTCGTAGTTCTTGCTGCCGACGACGTTCACGTCGGTGCCGTAGACGGGCATCGCCTCGGCGATGTCCAGGCACTTGCCGGCCGCCAGGTCCGGACCCTTGATGTCGACCAGCGCGACGTTGCGCGCCAGGCGGCGCGAGACGATCTCGGCCGCGAGCACGCCGCCGATGTTGCCGCCGCCGACGATGCCGATTTTGTTGATCATGACAGCCGACTCCTTGCATGCTGAGGTGTCTGCGGGACTTCCAGGTGCATGCGGACCCATGAAGCGCCTGCGGGACCGAATGTGGACCGCCTCGGCTCGAGTTGACGGCAGGTTATCACCCGCGTTGGCGCAGAGCCAGCGCTTTCGATGGCGCGCAGTTGATTCGCGCCGCGCGGGGAGCCCGGCGGCAGTCGGGAGCCCCATGTCCGAGCAGCCCGTCAACCGCTGGGACCAGCGTTACGACCACCCGCGCTACTGCTACGGCGAGGAGCCGAACTCCTTCCTGGCCGCCCACCTGCCGGTGCTGCCGCCGGGCTCCGTGCTCTGCCTGGCCGAGGGCGAGGGGCGCAATGCCGTGTTCGCGGCGACGCCGGGCCATCGCGTCCTGGCGGTGGACAGCAGCGCCGTGGGCCGGCGCAAGGCGCTGGCGCTGGCCGCCCGGCGCGGCGTGGCCCTGGACTACCGTTGCGCGGACGCGCTGGCGGACGACTGGACCTGCGATCCCTGGGAGGGCCGCCCCTGGGGCGCGATCGTGCTCTGTTTCGCCCATCTGGAGCCGGCCGCTGCCGAACTGCTGAACGCGGGCGCCGCCGTCGCGGTCAGCGGACCGGAGCCGAGCCCTTGCCGGTCCCGAACAGGCCGCGCACCGAGATCCGCGACCAGTCCTCGAACGAGCCGCCGTCCGGACCCCCACCGTCGCCCAGCAGCCCGGGCAGTTCGCCGGCCGCGATCCATCGCGCCTGGTGCGGCTCGGCCTGGGCGCTGACCAGCCGGATCAGTTCGTCGTCCGTGCCCGGCAGCGCGTCGAGCGCCACCCGGTAGACCACGCCGAAGTGCACGCTCGAGACGTCCTGCGCGTCCGAGTTGATGAACCCCGCCAGCTTCAGCGCGCCGGCGCCCGGCCGCAGGCCGGTCTCCTCTTCCATCTCGCGCAGCGCGGTGGTCTCCAGCAGCGCGGCCGAGCGGCGCGCCGCCTCGCTGCTGTCCTCGGGCTCGATGTGCCCGCCGAAGCCCACCGACCACAGCCCGCCCAGCCGCGCCTCGGTGTGCCGGCTGCGCCGCTGGTAGCAGAGCACGCGCCCGGCGGCACCCTCGCCGCGCGTCAGCACCAGGTAGGGGATCACCTGCTTGTAGTGCGAGCACTGCTCCATGTAGTCGCGCTCGGCGAAGAACAGACGGCCGGCCACGGCCTCCAGGTCGACGGCGCCCGGAGGCAGGAAGCCCTGCGGGCTGAGGCCGGGGAACAGGTGGCGGCGCTCGACGACGAGAATGACGCGCATGGCGGGACGGCCTCTCCGGGATCCGGAACCGACGATCTCCTGACCGGGACGATGCAATCTAGCACCCGCAGGGCCGCGGCGGAAACCCGGATGCGCGCGATGGCGCGGTCCAGGCCGGCGGCGGCCCGGCGTCGGTCGCCTGCGGAAGCGCCCCGCCCAGCACCAGCCGCCGCCAGCGTTCGGCCACCGGCACGTCGAGGCTGGCGTCCATGCGCGCCAGATAGTCCTCGAGTTGCCGCCGATCGGCGGTGTCCAGCCCGGCGACCAGGCGCGCGGCAGGGCAAAGCAGGGGATCTTCGGCGCTCTGCAGGGCCCATCGCCCGGAGCGCGTGGCGAACAACTCCCAGGCGCGCCGATCCCGCTCGCCGCGTCTGCGCACGACGAACCCGTTTCGCTCCAGCCCCCGCACGGCGCGGGTGACTGCGGCTCTATCCACGCCGAGTGCCTGCGCCACCACACGCATGCGCAAGCCAGGATTGGCGGCGATGATCTCGAGCATGGCCAGCTGCGCCGGTCCCATCGCGAAGTCGTACAGGCTGTTGCTCTCCTGCGTGCGCAGCTTGCGCACCAGGCGGATGAGCCGGTCGGCGAGGACGGCGGGTCCGGGCGCGCGCAGTTCGCCGTCCGGTTCGGCGGGGCAAGGCGGCGCGGTGACAACATCCATAATCGCGGTGGCTGCTTACCGGGAGTGAGGTGAGTTGTCGCAGTGCTCGCCGCCGCACTGGTTGACACGTCAACCGATCGGGGCATCCGCAAGGCCTCCGCTCGCCATTTGCAGGCCCCCGGATCGTTGATGCGTCAACCGGCGGGGAAAAGGGACCTTCGACAACTCGCCTCGGCCCCCCTCGCGGGGATCATCGTCTACCCGGGATGGTGGCACCGCCCGCGGCCGTCGCCGCCCGGTGGCAGCCGTCGCAGCGTCATCGTCGCGCCGCCGGGTGGCGGCCGCCCCTGCTGCCGGGCGCCCCCCGGTCAGGGCAGGAACCGCTCCACGTGCGCCAGCTTGCGCGGCAGGTACTCGTCGATCACGTAATTGAGGCCGTGCTTGGCCAGGGCCTGCTGCTCGGCGCGGACCCCCATGCGGATGATCTGCTCGAAGGCCTGCTGCCACGGCTTGTAGTGCAGGATGAAGGGGTCGTTCTTCAGGGCGTCCTTCGCGCGCTTGATGTCGACGTCCTTGAGCGGGTGGGTGGGCAGCTGGTAGTCGATGATGTCCTGCGGCGTGATGCCCAGCAGGTGGGCCTGGGGGACGCAGAAGTACTCGTTCAGGTGGGCGGCGTTGCCCGAGCCCACTTTCAAAGTTCGGTAGATGTTGGAGAAACTGTAGGGGT
>VGXH01000096.1 GCA_016873405.1 bacterium | reverse complement strand
CGGCGGCCAGGTGCATCAGCCCGCTGTCGTTGCCGACGAAGGCCGTGCTCGCCCGCAGCCAGCCCACGACGCCCACAAGATCGGTGGCGCCCGCCAGGTCGACGATGTCCGCGCCCGGCTCGCCCGCCACCGCCGCCTCGCCGCGGGCCCAGGCCAGATCCGTCGTCAGGCGCCGGAGCGCCTCGACCAGGGAAGCCGCGCCGGCATCGCCCAGCACCAGCACGCGCCCGCCGGCGGCCGCCACCGCGCGCGCGAATTCCGCCGCGCGGGCCGGCGGCCAGGTCTTCGCCGGCCCGTACGTCGCGCCGGCCCCCAGCGACCACAGCGGCCGGCCGCCGGGCGGCCGCGCGGCCGCGGCCCCGAGCGCGCCCAGCAGGGACGGCTCGCAACGCTCCGCCGCCCGCACCGCCGCCTCGGGCCAGGCCAGCGCCCGCGCCAGGGCGCGCGCCAGGTCGAGCATCTCCTGGCCGAAGTGGCGGCTGCCGCGCGCCGGCCGCGGCAGCGGTTGCGAGAGGAACACCCCGCGCAGATCGCCCCGGTGTCCGATCCGCAGCGGGATCCCGGCCGCCGACGCCACCAGCGCCGCGCGCAGCGACGGCGGCCCCAGCAGCACGGCGTCGAAGCGGCCCGCGCGCCACTGCGCCGCCTGGCGCGCGGCGCCCGCCCAGCCGGCGTGGCGGCCCGGGCGCTCGGTCACCAGCAGTTCGTCCAGGCGCGGGTCGCCGGCCAGCAGCGGGGCCCAGGCGGCCCGGACGGCGACCGCGACCACGAAGTCCGGCCCGTCCGGCGCGCGCCGCGCCGCGGCCAGCCAGTCGAGCACCGGCAGCGACATGACAAGGTCGCCCAGCCAGTTCGGGGCGACCACGAGCACGCGGCGCGGCCGCCGCAGGTCAGGGTTGCGCAGCATCGCGCGCCCCGGCCGGCGGCGTCCCGATCGGCGCGCCGCCGGCGTCAGGGCTCCCGGGTTCCGGAGCGGCGGCCGCCGGGCCCGCCGCAACGACGGTCGCGCCTGCGGCGCGGCGGCGATCGCCCGCGACCGCCTCGACCGCCGCCAGCAGTTCGTCCACGTCCAGTCTCCCCTCGGCGTCCGGCTCCAGCAGGCGCAACCGCGGTCCGGCGGGGGGGCGCCAGAAGCCCGGAACGTCGGCGCGGAACAGGCCCACCGCCGGAACGCCCATCGCCACCGCGAAGTGCAGGCAGTCGGTGTTCCCGGCCACGAACAGGTCGCACTGCGACAGCAGCAGCACGACCTCCAGCAGCGTGTCCCGATTGAGGCCGGCCGGCGCGGCGCTGAGCAGGACCTCCAGCCGCGCCTGCTGTTCCCTCTCCTCGGGATGGCCGAGCGGCAGCACGCGGCACTCGATCCTCGCCGTCAGCGCGCGGGCCACCGCCTGGAAGGTCTCCAGCGGCCACCCGGGTCCCGTCAGGTCCGCCCCCGGGTCCACGCCGACGAGGATCTGCCGCGGGTTGGGCTTGTGGAAGTGCACCTGCTGGGCCATCTGGCGCAGCTTGTCCATCGGCAGCGGCCAGCGGGGCGCCAGGTCCGCCGCGGCGAAACCGAACAGCGGCGCCGCGTGACGCAGGCGGTCCCCGAGGTAGCTGTCCGGCGAGGCGCGCAACTCGAAGTTGATCGCCGGCCAGCCCTGCGGGTGCGAGGGCCCGAAGCGCAGCGCCGCGCCGCTGGCCAGCGCCGCCATCTCGAGCGCCGGCTGCGCCTCGTGCGCCATCAGGAACGCCAGGTCGTAGTCGCCGGCCTGCACCTGCCGCAGCAGCGCGGCGAACGCCGGCCGCCACAGGTTCAACTGAGCCGGCTTGTAGAGCAGGCACTGGCGCGCCAGTCCGCTGGGCACCACCAGCGTCGCGTGCTTCTCCGGCATCAGGAAGTCCATCACCGCGCCCGGGTAGCGGCGGCGGATCGCCGTCAGCAGGGGCATGTGGAACAGGACGTCGCTCAGGCAACCGGCGTCGATGCAGAGCAGACGCGAATCGTCCCGCACGCAGTCGGGAAGACTGAAGCGCGCGCCCGTCCCCTTGCGGAAGAAGGGCCGCAGCACGGCGCTGAGCAGCTTATGGTCGGACACCGCGCCCCTTCCCGGCTTCCGTCCGCGTCAGGCCCCGAGGTCGGGGAAGATCGCCGCCCAGACCTCGTCGACGTGGCTGACCGGCACGAACTCCACGGCCTGCTGCACCTCGTCCGGGATCTCGGCGATATCCACCTCGTTGTCGGCCGGGATGATGACGCGGCGGATCCCGACGCGGTGCGCGGCCAGGACCTTCTCCAGCAGCCCGCCGATCGGCAACACGGCGCCCGTCAGCGTGATCTCGCCCGTCATCGCGGTCCGGCGGTCGATGGCGCGGCCCACCAGCAGCGAGAACAGCACCGAAGCCATGGCGATGCCCGCGCTCGGACCGTCCTTCGGCACCGCGCCGGCCGGCAGGTGGATGTGCACGTCACGCTCGGCGAAGAACGCGCGATACTCGCCGCGATCTCCGAAGCGGTTGCGCAGGTAGCTGTAGGCGGCTGCGGCCGATTCCTGCATGACGGCGCCGACCTGGCCCGTGAGCTTGAGGTTGCCGTGCCCGCCCGGCAGGGCCAGACCCTCGATGTAGAGGATCTTGCCGCCGACCTGCGTCCAGGCCAGTCCCGTGCAGACCCCGACCTTCAAATGGCTGCGCAGGCGGTCGCCCGTGTAGCTGGGCGGTCCCAGATAGTCCTCGAGGTTCTTCGCGCCGATCGACTGCGCCTTCTTCTTCCCCTTGGCGACGTCCGTGGCGACCTTGCGGCAGACAGCCCCGATCTCGCGCTCGAGGTTGCGCACGCCCGCCTCGCGCGTGTGGTCCTCGATCACCTTCATCAGCCCCGCGTCCGTGAACCGGATCTGCGCCGGCTTCAGCCCGTTCTGCTCGACCTGCCGCGGCAGCAGGTAGCGCTTGGCGATCTGCAGCTTCTCCAGATTCGTGTACCCCGCCAGCTGGATGACCTCCATGCGGTCCAGGAGCGGCCGCGGGATGGTGTCCAGCATGTTGGCCGTCGTGATGAACATCACCTTCGAGAGGTCGAACGGCAGCGTCAGGTAGTGGTCCGTGAAGTCGCTGTTCTGCTCCGGATCCAGCACCTCGAGCAGCGCGCTGGCGGGGTCGCCGCGGAAGTCCTGCCCCAGCTTGTCGATCTCGTCGAGCATGAACACGGGGTTGTTGGTCCCGCACTCCTTGAGCCCGGCGATGATCCGCCCCGGCATCGAGCCGACGTAGGTGCGCCGGTGGCCGCGGATCTCGGCCTCGTCGCGCATGCCGCCCAGCGAGAAGCGGAAGAACTTGCGTCCCACCGCCTCGGCGATGCTGCGGCCGAGCGACGTCTTGCCGACGCCCGGAGGCCCCGCCAGACAGAGGATGGGTCCGCGGTGGTTCTCCTTCAGCTTGCGCACGGCCAGGTACTCGATGATCCGCTTCTTGACGTCGTCCAGGCCGAAGTGGTCGCGCTCGAGGATCTGCTCGGCCCGCTTGAGGTCCAGGACGTCCTCCGAGCTGTTGGACCAGGGCAGGTCCAGCAGCCAGTCGACGTAGGTCTTGCTGACGGTGTACTCGCTGGCGCCCGGCGACATCCGCGCCAGCCGGTCGAACTCGCGGTTGGCGGCGGCGAGGACCTTCTCCGGGAGCCCCGCCTTGTCGATGCGCTCCCGCAGGTCCTCCAACTCCACCGAGCCCTCGTCGGTATCGCCGAGCTCGCGCTGGATCGCCTTGAGCTGCTGACGCAGGTAGTATTCGCGTTGGTCCTTGTCGATCGACTTGCGGACGCGGGACTGCAGCTTCTGGCCCAATTCCAGCACGTCCAGTTCGCGCATGACGATCTTGGACAGCAGTTGCAGGCGCTTGCGCGGCGAACGCTCCTCCAGGATCGATTGCTTCTCGGCGACCTCGATGTCCAGGTTGGAGGCGATCAGGTCCGCCAGCCGTCCCGGCTCGTCGATGTTCATGACGACGACCTTCAGCTCGTCGCTGAGGTTCTCCGAGGCGTCGATGATCTTCAGGAAGTTGTTGGCCACGCCGCGCATGTAGGCCAGCGTGCGGGGATCGTCCTGCGTTTCCTCCTCGATGAGTTCGACGCGGGCGACCATGTACGGCTGGTCGCGCACGAACTCGCGGATCCGGCAGCGCGCGATACCCTGTCCGAGCATCCGCATGCTGCCGTCCGGGAAGCGCAGCATCTTCTGGATCTTGACGGCCGTGCCGACCTGGTAGATCAGCTCGCGATCGGGTGTGTCCTCGCCGTCTTCGTCCGTCTCGGTGTCCCGTTGCGCGAAGGTCCCCAGGATCTTGTCGCCGGCCAGGCAGTCGTCCGCCAGGCGCACCAGGTTCGTGTCCGTCAGCACCAGCGGCACCATCATGGCCGGGAAGATCACGGCCTCGCTGATCGGCAGGACCGGCAGTTCCCGGGGCAACGTGATCTCCGTCACGTGGTCCTGGTCCTCATGGTCCGGGTGGTTGTCCGCCATGACGTGGAGCTCCTTCCCGTGTCCGCGCGGTTCGAGCCCGCCGGACGTTCCCAGCACACCCTGCGCGGTCCGGGCGCCTCAGCGCTCGATCGCGATCTGCCGCCGGTCGCCTCGCCCCCCGCCGCCCTTGCGGAAGGTGATGTAGAGAAAGCCGCCCCGGTAGCGCGCGGTCGCCGAGGCGGGATCGACCGCCACGGTGATCGGCACGCGCCGCGCGAACGGCCCCACGCTGATCTCCATCTTGTGGAAGTGCTTCTTGCCGGGCCCCGAGGCGTCGGGCCGGATGCCGCGCACCAGCAGGCTCCGCTCGTCCGCCAGGACCTCGATCTGAGCCGGGTCGAGGCCCGCGAGGTCCATCTGGACGATGAAAGCGTCGTCGGTCTCGTAGGCATCGGTCGCCGGACGCCAGCAGAGGTCGCTCTCCCCCGGAACCGTCCCGCCCCGCTGGGCGTAGGCGGTCACGAGGATCTCGAAGATCTCCTCCAACTCGCCCGGCCTGTCCTTGCTGCCCATGCTCGATCCGCTCCGCGCCAGGAGACCCGAAAGTGCTGGCATGACTTGCGGGTATGCTACCTGCCGGAGGCGGGGGCGTCAACCTGGGCGCGTCGATCCGGGCGCATTGATCCGGTCGGACAGCCTGGGCCGTCCGCCGCCGCCCGTGAGGCGACCGGCCGGACCCGCCGGCGCGGCCGCCGCGGCCATCGGCTCAATTGCAGCGACGCAGGACGCCGATCACGACCCCCTGCACGGCCACCCGTTCCTCGGCCAGCCGCAGGACCGGGACGGCAGGATTGGCCGGCTGCAGCCGGATCACGGCGCCTTCGCGGAAGTACTGCTTGACGGTCACGGCCTCGCCGTCCACCAGCGCGATGACGGTCTCTCCGTTGCGTGCCGTCTCGCGGGCCTCGACCACCACCGTGTCGCCGCTGCGGATCTGCTCGTCGATCATCGAATCGCCGCGCACCTTCAGCGCGTACGTGCGTCCCTTGCCCAGCCAATCCTCCGGCACCCGCAGTTGCTCCTGCTCGGCGAGCGCCTCGATCGGCCGCCCCGCGGCCACGGTGCCCAGCAGCGGGATCGTGCACAGGCCGCCGCCGCCCCCGCCGACGACCTCGATGTCCCGGCTGGCGTTTCGCCGTTCGCGCCGCAGGTAGCCCTTGTCCACGAGGTGGCGCACGTGCTTGTGGACGGTGGCCACCGACGACAGCCCGAACCGGTCGCCGATCTCCTGCAGCGTCGGCGCGAAACCGCGCTCTTCCGTGTAGGCGGTCACGTAGGCCAGGATCTCGGCCTGGCGGGGGGTCAGTCCCATGGGATCCCTCCTGGGGCTTGGTCGACAGATCACCGGGCGCGTGCACCGACAGCGCTGCCCCCCGAACGCCGGTTCGCGGCGGGCCGCCCGCACAGATTAGACGAAAGACTGGTGAAAGTCCAGCGAAGAAAGAGAGAAAACGCCACGGGCTGCGCTTGCCGCCGCCCGGCGCCCCATGCTAGCGTCCTGAGCCGGACCACCGAGAACCCGAGCGCCGGAGGCAGCCATGGGTGCCTGTCTGTTCTGCGAGATCGCCGCCGGGCGCATCCCGGCCGATATCGTCCACCAGGACGAGGAGTTCGTGGCTTTCCGCGACATCGACCCCAAGGCGCCCAGCCACGTGCTGGTGGTGCCCCGCCGGCACCTCGCCGGCCTGAACGACCTGGTCGGTCCCGAGCGGAGCGCCGCCGACGGCCTGCTCGGCGCCGGGGTCATCGCCGCGCACGCCGAAGGCTTGGCCCCCGGCGGCTACCGCTTCGTCATCAACTGCGGCCAGGACGGCGGGCAGGCGGTCGGTCACCTCCACCTGCGGGGGCTCGGGGGGCGACCGCTGGGCTGGCCGCCGGGCTGACGGCCGCAGGTCGCCGCCGGCCGCGGCGACCGCCGGTCACGGCTGGAAACCGCTCATGTCCACTCCCTGCGGCAACGCCCTCAGGATGCGGACCGCGGTCAGTTCGTCCGGGTGGATCGGATGCTCCAGGGACAGGTTCCCGGAAGCCCCGAGCACCATGAGGTGGCCCGCGCCGTCGCACTCGAGCGAGTGGCTGCTCAGGCCGAGCGCATGGCCGAGCTCGTGCAGGCAGACCTCCCGGAAGAACTGATCGGTCAGGATGCCGGTTTCCAACTCGACCCGGATGCGCTCGGGCCTGACGTCCCCCAGGACGCCGCCGGGCGGCAATTCGAGCCCGGCCTGTCCGTATCCGGCCCCAGCATCCTCCACCCAGGCGAAGTAGATGTCCGCTCCGGTCCGCGACCCCGTCTCCACCAGGTAGGTCGCCCCCAACTCCTGGTTCCAC
>VGXH01000095.1 GCA_016873405.1 bacterium | reverse complement strand
ACGCGGCGCCCAAGGGGAAGGGCAAACGCGCGGCGCCGGCGCCGGAGCCGGCTCCGGTCGCCGAGGGACCGCGCGTGATCTTCGTCGTCGGCGTCAACGGGACCGGCAAGACGACGACGATCGCGAAGCTGGCCCACCGCCTCAAGGCGGAAGGAAGCACGGTGCTTCTGGCCGCCGGCGACACCTTCCGCGCCGCCGCGGTCGAGCAGTTGGTGGTGTGGGCCGGCCGCGTCGGCGTCGAGTGCGTGCGCCAGGGGCAGAACGCGGATCCGGCGGCGGTGGCCCATGACGCCCTGAGCGCGGCTGCGGCGCGCGGAGCGGACGTCGTGATCATCGACACCGCCGGCCGCCTGCACACCAAGACCAACCTGATGGACGAGCTGGGCAAGGTCGCGCGCGTGATCCGCCGCAAGACGGGGCGCGATCCCGAGACGCTGCTGGTGGTGGACGCCAACACCGGCCAGAACGGACTCCAGCAGGCGAAGGTGTTCGCCGAGACGATCCCCGTCGACGGCCTCGTGCTCACCAAGCTGGACGGCACCGCCAAGGGCGGCATCGTCGTGGCCATCGCCGAGACGTTGGGGCTGCCGGTCAAGTGGGTCGGCATGGGCGAGAAGGTGGACGACCTGGCCGCGTTCGACCCGCAGGTGTTCGTCGAGGCGCTGTTCGCCGACTGGTCCGGCGAGGGCGCCGCGGGCGCCCTGCGCGACGAAGATGCGCCGCCGGGGCGCTGACCACCGCCGCGGCGCGCGGCGCGGGGGGCCGCGACGCCGCGCGCGCCTGCCGGGCCTGCCGGAGGTGCTGGACCGCGTCGTCGGCCGCGCGCGTCCGGAGCGCTGGGACAGCCGCGACCGCGACGGCGATCCGGGCGGGCGCCGCGAGCGCGAACGCGGGCCGGCCGTGCGCGTCCTGGATATCCGCCGCGATCGCGAGATCTTCGAGCGCCTGGCCGCCCTGGACTACGACTTCCTGCTCAGCCAGCGCTTCGCGGTGACACCGCGCGTGCTGGGCGACCTGCTGCCGCAGTCGGTGGTCGGCCGCGCCCAGAACGGCCACGGCTGGTTCACGGACGAGTTCGGCACCTCCCTGCAGTTCCCCGACGCCACCTTCGAGCGCGTGCTCAGCGTGCTCGAGCGCGTGGATCCCAACCTGCGCGGCCCGCAGGTGCGCGAACGCCGCGGAACCCTCGTCTCCCGGTTCGGCGAGTGGCTGCTGGCCAACTGCGGGCGGCCGCGCCTGCGCCTGGAGATCGACGGCCAGCCGCCGCTGGGCGTGGAGTTCCTGGCCGGCCACGAGGTGGACACGCGGGCGTTCTGCACGGGCCTGGTGCTGGCCGGCTTCATGGACGACTGGGAGCACCGCCGCACGGCGATGATGCAGCACAAGCGCACGTACGCCGGCCACCCGTTCAACGTGGGCGGCGGCGACATCCTCATCGTCGACCGCGAGAAGTTCGAGCTCTGCGGGCTGGCCGATCCCGGGGCCACGGTGCTGGAGGAGGACCAGCTGCGCGAACTGCGCGACATCGGCGTGATCTGCCGCGACCCGCGCGCCGCCTACCGCTTCCCGGACCACGACCAGGCCTACTTCCGCCGCCGGCTGGGCGAGGGAGTCTGCGACGACCTGGCCCTGATCTGGGTGGCCGCCCGCTACGGCTACGACGCCCTGCTGGGGGCCTTCCTGATGGACGGCATCGACACCTACGACAAGTACCTGCTGGACCTGACCTGGGGCGGCTACGACACGTGGCTGGCCGGTCGCCTCCAGGAGCGGTTCCTGGACCTGGACGACCGGCCGCTGGTCAGCGACGAGCGCATCTTCGACCTGATCCACTTCGCGGCGAAGCGCAACGACCCCCTGGTCAATCTCAGCAGCTCGCACCGCCGCCTGGTGCAGTTCGAGCCCGGCGCCGCGGTGCCGACGGTGCTGAACCACTGGCGCCTGGTGCTGGGCGAGCCCGTGTTCGACGTCAGGCTGGGCTACTCGCGCGTCCCGGCCGAGGAGTTCTACGGCGCCGCCTGGCGCCGGCTGGAGGCGGCCGGGCTGCCGGTGCCGGCGCCGAGGCTGATCAAGTCGCGCGCTTGACGCCGCGACCGCCCGCGCCTACGTTTTGGCCTGACATTCTCAACGGCCGGCGCCCTGCCGGCCGCGAGCCTCAACTTCGGGGCGGGGTGGAATTCCCCACCGGCGGTCACAGCCCGCGACCCCCGTGCGCCTGCGGCGCCCGGGGCTGATCCGGTGGAACTCCGGGGCCGACAGTCAAAGTCTGGATGGGAGAAGTTGGCGGTTCGGAACGATGCCGCGCGTCCGCGTGCCCGGACGTCGTCCCGGCAGCGTTTCCGCGCGCCCGCCTCCCGCCGAACGCCCCGGGATCGGAACGCCGGTGGAGCGCGAACACGCCAACCTTCCCGACGCGCCCTGCGCCGACGCCGCGTTCATGGCCGAAGCCCTGCGGCTGGCTGCGTCCGTTCCCGCGCGGCCCTGGCCCAACCCGCCGGTCGGCGCGGTCGTCGTGCGCGACGGCCGCATCGTCGGCCGCGGGGCGCACCGGGGTCCCGGCACCCCGCACGCCGAGGCGGCCGCCCTGGCCGAGGCCGGCGACGGCGCCCGCGGCGCCACGCTCTACGTCACGCTCGAACCCTGCAACCACACCGGGCGCACGCCGCCGTGCGCGCCGGCGGTCGCCGACTCCGGCGTCACGCGCGTCGTCGTCGCCATGCGCGATCCCAACCCCCTGGTCAAGGGCGGCGGCTGCCGCTTCCTGCGCGAGCGCGGGCTGGGCGTCCAGATCGGCGTCGGCGCGGCCGCCGCTCTGGAACTCGTCTGGCCGTTCGCCGTCACCGACGGCTTCCAGCGGCCGTTCGTGGAACTGAAGTCGGCCGTCTCGCTCGACGGCCGTTTCGCGCCGCCGGCCCGCGCGCGGGACCGGGCCGCGCCCGTGTACCTGACCGGCGAGCCCGCCCGGCGTCTGGCCCACGAGAGGCGACGCTGGTCCGACGCCGTGGTGATCGGCGAGGGCACCGCGCGCGCCGACCGTCCGCGGCTGGACGGGCGTCTGGTCGACGGCCTGCCGGGCGTGCCGGCCGCCGAGCCCGTGGCGGTGTGCCTCGATACGGACCTCAGCTGGAGCGGGGGGCTGGGCCGGGCCCCGTTCCTGGTCGTCGCCGGCGAGAACGCGCGCCGCTCGCCCAATCTCGAGGCGGTGGCCGCCGCCGGGGGCGAGATCGTCTTCTGCCGCGAGCAGGACGGGCGCCTGGATCTGCGCGCGGCGCTGGCCGCGCTGCGCGCGCGCGGCCTGTGCGCGTTGCTCTTCGAGGGTGGTCCGGCGCTCTCGGCCGCGCTGCTGGGGGCCGGCGTGGTCGACCGCTGGCGCCAGTTCGTGGCGCCCGTGGTGCTGGGAGACGGCGTGGGCTGGGCCGCGGCTCCGCCGCCGGCCGAACCCGCCTTCACGCTGACGCGCTGCGAGGCCGTGGCGGGCGACGCGATGCTGGTGCACGACCGCGTCTCCTTCGCGGCGCGGCTCGATCAGGTGGGGCGCTAGCCCGGGCCAGGCGCAGCGCCCAGGGAGGCAGGCATGTTCACCGGCATCATTCGCGAGATCGGCGTGCTGCGCGGCATCTCCCCGCGGGGCGAAGTGCTGCGGTTGGCGATCGCCGCGCCGCGGACCGCGGCCGCCGTGCGCGACGGCGACAGCGTCGCCGTGGACGGCATCTGCCTCACGGTGACCGGCTCCCGCCCGGGCGTCTTCTCGGTGGAGGCCGCGGCCGAAACGCGGCGGCTGACGACGCTGGGCGCGTGGCAGGCCGGACGGCGCCTGCACCTGGAGCCGGCGCTGCGCGCGGGCGACGGTCTGGACGGCCATTACGTGCAGGGCCACGTCGACGGCACCGGCCGCGTGACCGCCGTGCGCCAGGCGCGCGGGGGCGGCAGACTGGTGACCGTCGCCGTGCCGTCGGCGCTGAGGACATATCTGACGCCCAAGGGTTCGGTCGCGCTGGACGGCGTGAGCCTGACCGTGGACGAGGGGCCGTTTGCGGACCGCTTCACGGTCAACCTGATCCCGCACACGCTGGCGGTGACCAACCTCGGCGCGCTGACGGTCGGCGCGGCCGTGAATCTGGAGATGGACGTGCTGGTCAAGGCGGTCCGCGGGGCGGGCCGGCCGGCGCGCGCGCAGGGCCCGGCGCTGCCGCCCGGCGCCCCGCTCACCCTCGAACGCCTGCGCGCGCTGGGCTTCGGCGCCGCCAGGCGGAAGGACCGGACATGAACGTGCCCGACGCGTCGGCCCCGGCCGGCATCGACAGCATCGACAGCGCGCTGGCGGCGCTGCGCCGCGGCGAGATCATCATCGTCGTCGACGACGAGGAGCGCGAGAACGAGGGCGACTTCATCGTCGCCGCCGAAAAGGTCACGCCGCAGGTCGTCAACTTCATCGCCCGCCACGGCCGGGGTCTGGTCTGCCTGGCGGCCACGGGCGAGCGCCTGGCGGAGCTGGACATCCACCCGATGGTCACGCGCAACACCGCCTCCCTCGGCACGCGGTTCACGGTGAGCATCGACGCCGCGCACGGCGTCACGACCGGGATCAGCGCGGCCGACCGCGCGCGCACGGTGCAGGTGTTCATCGACCCCGTGACGCGGCCCGCCGACCTGGCGCGCCCCGGGCACATCTTCCCGCTCGAGGCCGTGCCCGGGGGCGTGCTCCAGCGCGCGGGCCACACCGAGGCCGTCGTCGATCTCTGCCGCGCGGCCGGCCTTTACCCCGCGGGCCTGCTCTGCGAGATCATGGACGACGACGGCGAGATGGCGCGACTGCCCCGCCTGCGCGAGATCGCGTCCGAGCACGGCCTGAAGCTGGTGACCATCGCCGACCTGATCCGCTGGCGGCGCCACCACGACCACCTGGTGCGGCGGGAGGCCGAGGTCACGCTGCCGACGGCCTTCGGCGATTTCCACATGGTCGCCTACTCGACGCTGGTCGACTCGGCCACCCATGTGGCGCTGGTCAAGGGGCACGTCGATCCGGAGGCGCCGGTGCTGGTGAGGGTGCACAGCGAGTGCATGACCGGCGACCTGTTCCATTCGCTGCGCTGCGATTGCGGCCAGCAGATGGAGGCCGCGCTGCGGCAGATGGAGGCCGCCGGCTGCGGGGTCTTCCTCTACATGCGGCAGGAGGGGCGCGGCATCGGGCTGATCAACAAGATGAAGGCCTACCGCCTGCAGGACGAGGGCGCCGACACCGTCGAGGCGAACGAGCGCCTGGGCTTCGCGCCCGACCTGCGCGAGTACGGCCTCGGCGCGCAGATCCTGCGCGACCTCGGCGTGCGGAAGATGGGGCTGATGACCAACACTCCGCGCAAGATCGTGGGGCTCGAGAGCCACGGCCTGGAACTGGCCGGTCGCGTGCCCCTGCAGATCGAGCCCGGCCGGCGCAACGCGGAGTACCTCAAGGCGAAGAAGGCCCGCCTGGGCCACCTGCTCGACCACCTGTAGGCCGCGATCCGGTCGCGGACAACGGGCGCGCCGCGGCGCGCCGGCAAGGAGAGGACGATGGGCCGCAAGTTCGAGGGCAAGTTCGAGGCGCACGGGCGCCGGATCGCGATCGTCGCGAGCCGCTTCAACGAGTTCTTCACCTCCGAGTTGCTGGCCGGCGCGGAGGACTGCCTGCGCCGCCACGGCGTCGCCGACGAGCAGGTCGACATCGCCTGGGTGCCCGGCGGGTTCGAGATCCCGCTGGCGGCCAAGAAGCTGGCGCAGACCGGCCGCTATGCCGCCGTGATCTGCGTCGGCTGCATCATCCAGGGCGATACGCCGCACTTCGCGCTCGTGGCGTCCGAGGTCACCAAGGGCGTCGCCCAGGTCTCGCTGGAGACCGGCGTGCCGGTGGCCTTCGGCGTCGTGACCGCCGACACGCTGGACCAGGCGCTCGAGCGGTCGGGCACCAAGGCCGGGAACAAGGGGTTCGACGCGGCTCTGACGGCCCTGGAGATGATCGACCTGCTCGCGGTCGTCGAGAAGGGCTGACCGCCGCGGGGCATCGGCGCGGAACCGCCGGGCCGCGGCGGCTGTATCGTTGTCTTCCGGCCGGCCGGGGGCTATCCTTGGCCGGCCGGACCGCGCCGCGGGCGCCCGGCGCGACGCCGGCCACCCGCAGCCGTTCTTTGACAGGAGAATACCGGTGGGCAAACGCAGAAAGGGCAGGGAGATCGTCCTGCAGTCGCTGTACGCCTCGCTGATGGGCGGGGGCGACGTGCCGGCCGTGCTGGAGGACCAGCTGCTCCGCCGGGAGTCCGCCCCCGAAACCGCGGCGTTCGCGCGCGACCTGGCCGCGAAGGTCAAGACGAACCGCGCCGCCACCGAGCGCTGGCTGCGCACGCTGATCAGCGCGCGCTGGGACCCGTCGCGCATCGGCGCCCTCGAGCGCTGCATCCTCCTGGCGGGACTGACCGAGCTGCGCCACAGCCCCGAGGTCCCCTACCGCGCCGTCATCAACGAGGCGTGCGAACTTGCGCACCGCTATTGCGAGGACGCGGCGGTGGGCTTCGTCAACGCCGTGCTGGACCGCGCCGCGCACGAGACCTACCCGGGCCTTGCCGGGCGGGACGACGGCGCCCTGCCCGCGGTCGACGACGCGGGCCGCGCGGACGACCGGGACCCCGCCGAGGATCAGGACGCCGCCGACGACGACGCGGACGGCGGGACCGAACCCGACCTCGACGCCGAATTCGGCGACACGCCGCTGCGCGGCGCGCCGGGCGCGCCGGGAGAGCCCGCATGAGGGCCTCGACACCCGGCCACTGGCAGCGGTTCTGGGAGCAGGCCGACGACCTGACCCTGGACGACGTCTACGGCACCGACGGGCGCCTGGTCCGCGAGATCACGGCC
>VGXH01000094.1 GCA_016873405.1 bacterium | reverse complement strand
GGGGGCGGCGAGCCGACCGGCGCCCATCTGGAGAACCTGGTGCTGCTGGACCTGCTCGCCTGGCGCGACAGCCGGCCGGCGACGGCGGAGATCTGCTGCTGGCGGACCACCACCGGCGATGAGGTGGACTTCGTCGTCGAGAGCGGCGACCGGCTGCTGCCCATCGAGGTGAAGGCCACCACAAGACCCTCGCTCGCCGACGCTCGCCAACTGCGCGTGTTTCGCGCGGAGTACGGGGACCGGTCGCGCGCAGGACTGCTGCTGCACGCGGGCGCCGACATCTTCTGGCTGACGCCGGACGTGCTGGCGGCGCCGTGGTGGGTGATGGCTTGAACGGCGACGCCTTCGGACGAACGGGCACTTGCGCCGGCGCAAGTGCCCGCCCCCGATCATCGCCAACCAACTACACCCGCTCCACCGGCACCTGCAGCTCCGTCACGTACCGCGCCGGGTCGCGCCCGCGCTCCGGACCCACCAGGTAGACCTCGCGGTCCGGCCCGGCGATGCGGTAGCCGTTCGCCTCGACCCAGCCCAACAGCGCCGAGTAGGCGTGGCGCAATTCCTCGTACGGGCCCTGGTGCACGGTGCAGGCCAGCGCCGGCTCGGCCGGCAGCTCGCGCTCGCGCACACGGGGGTGCGCGGGCAGGCGGCCCGCGAACGGGGCGGCCACCTCGATGTCGACGTCCTGTTCGCGGTACTCGCCGTCGTGGTACAGCGCCAGCGGCGGGCCGGTGAACTGCAGGCGCGAGGCGCCGAGGAAGCCACACAGCTCGTCGAAGAGCCGTCCGATGTCGGGGTAGTGCGGAACGGTGTCCCGCAGCGTCGCCACGCGCAGCGCGGGGGCGCTCTTGATGGTCACGTCGTACTTGGGCATGTCGCCCTCCCTTTCGAGTCGCGCCAGGTAGGCCTCGACGCGCCCGAGGCGCGCCCGACCGTCCGTCAGCTCGCGTTCCAGCTCGGCGCGACGCAGCCGCAGCATGCCGCGCAACTCGTCGGGGCCCGGCTCATCGACCAGAAGATCGCCGATCTCCTGGAGCGTGAGGCCCAGGTCCCTCAGGACGAGGATGCGCTGCAGCCGCGGCAGCTGCGCCGCCGAGTAGAAGCGATAGCCGCTGGACGGGTCGACGCGGGCCGGGACGAGCAGGCCACGCTCGTCGTACAGCCGCAGCGCCTTGACCGTCACCTGGGCCAGTTTGGAGAATTCGCCGATCCTGAACATCCACCCCTCCCGGTTCGGGGTCCTGCAAGCTTGCGACCATGACGATGGACCCTCCCCCCGGGGGAGAGTCAAGCGGATCGCCGGCGGCCAAGTCGGAACCCGGTGCGCTCCCCGCGTGTTCACCGCCCCCGGCGCCGCGCCCGGTGCGGCCGCCGCCGGTCGCGCCTAAGCTGAGGCGGCCGGTTGGGCCAGCGAACTGAACCTGGAGCGTGACCCGGAATGCCCGGAGGACCCTACATGCTGAAAGCTCTGATCATCCTCACCCTGGCCGTGGGCTCGCTGAGCCTGCTGCTGTGGCTGGGCGCCGAGCGGAGGCCGACAGCCCAGCGCGCCCGCCGCGCGCCGGCCGTGTCGGGCCGCGTCGTGGGCGCCATCAACGCGCCGCTGGCGCTGGCGGCGTTCCGGGCCACCGACGGCGGCGGCCGCGGCGCGGCGGCCCCGCGCGGCGAAGCGGCGCCCGATTCCAGCGGCGGCGCGGGCGGGGCGGCTGCCGGCGCCCAGGGCGACGGCGAGTCCGCGGCCAAGGTCGCCAAGACCGACCAGCAGTGGCGGGCCGAGCTGACTCCCCTGCAGTACCAGGTCACCCGCTGCAGCGCCACCGAGGCGCCGTTCACGGGCAAGTACTGGAACCACCACGACAAGGGGACCTACGTCTGCGTGGCCTGCGGGCAGGAGTTGTTCGCCAGCGACGCCAAGTACGACTCCGGCAGCGGCTGGCCCAGCTACTTCCAGCCGGTGGCGAAGGGGGCGGTCAGCGAGCACGAGGACACGACCCACGGGATGGTCCGGGTCGAGGTCCGCTGCAGCCGTTGCGATTCGCACCTGGGCCATGTCTTCCCGGACGGGCCGCGGCCGACGGGGATGCGCTACTGCATCAACTCGGCGGCGCTGGACTTCCGGCCGCGGGGCGGCGGGAGTAGCGGGGGGGGGGGCGGCGTTCCGCGCAACGCCTTTTCCATTAAGGGCTTGGCGGGGCGACGCGCCCGCGGTATGATCGCCCGGATGCCGTTCGCGCGGATCCGGGCCGCCCCCCGGCGCCGCGCCTCCTCCAGCGCCGGGAGCCCCTGTGAAGGACGTCGTCTCGATCATCCTCGGCGGCGGGCGCGGCCAGCGCCTCTACCCGCTGACGCTGCAGCGCAGCAAGCCCTCGGTGGCGTTCGCCGGCAAGTACCGGCTCATCGACATCCCCATCAGCAACTGCATCAACTCCGGCGTGAAGAAGATCTTCGTGCTGACGCAGTTCCTGTCGGCGAGCATGCATCGGCACATCATGCAGACGTACGCGTTCGACGCGTTCACCGACGGCTTCGTCGACATCCTCGCGGCGGAGCAGACGCCCGACCGCTCGGACTGGTTCCAGGGCACGTCGGATGCGGTGCGCGCCACGCTGCACCACACGCTGTACTACAAGGCGTCGCAGGTGCTGATCCTGGGCGGCGACCACCTGTACCGCATGGACTACGCGCAGATGGTGCGCTTCCATCGCGAGATGGGGGCCGACATCACGCTGGCGGTCTATCCCGTGACGCGGGACGACGCGCCGCGCATGGGCCTGCTGCGCGCCGACAGCACGGCCGAGGTGATCGAGTTCGTGGAGAAGCCGCAGGATCCGGCGGTGATCGACCGCTTCCGCGCGCCGAAGGAACTGTTCGCCGCGCGCGGCATGATCGCCGACAGCGACACCTACCTGGGCTCGATGGGCATCTACTGCTTCGAGCCGCACGTCCTGCACGACCTGCTGCAGGACGAAACGAAGACGGACTTCGGCAAGGAGGTCATCCCCGAGTCCATCGGGAAGCTGCGGGTGATGGCCTACCCGTTCAGCGGCTACTGGCGCGACATCGGGACCATCGCCTCGTTCTTCGAGGCCAACCTCGACCTGGTGGACAAGAACCCGCCGCTCAACCTGCACCAAGGCTCGTGGCCGTTCTACACGCGCACGCGCGCGCTGCCGCCGGCGCGCATCATCGAGTCGACCATCGAGAACTCGCTGGTGGTCGAAGGCTCCTCGATCACGGGGGCGCGCATCGAGCACTCGATCGTCGGCATCCGCGCGCGGATCCACAAGGGGACCCTTCTGAAGGACGTGATCCACATGGGCGCCGACTTCTACGAGGGCGAACAGCTCCTGTTCGACAACCAATCCGCGTCCGGCGGCCTGCCGCCGCTGGGCGTGGGCCGCAACTGCCGGCTCGAGCGCTGCATCATCGACAAGAACGCGCGCATCGGCGACGGCGTGTTCATCCGCCCGCAGCCCGACGTGAAGGAGCACCGCGACCAGTACCGCTGGATTCGCGACGGCATCACGGTGATCCCCAAGGGCACGGTGATCCCGGCGGGCACCGTGCTGTGACCGGGCCGCGTCGCACGGCGGCGGCGCTGCTGGCGTGGGCGCTGCTGGCCTGGGCGGCGCCGTCGGCACGGGCGCAGTCGTCGACGACGGCGAGCGCGCTGCCGGCGGCGCTGACGGACTCGCTGCTGCTGGACGCCGCGGACTTCGGAGCCCTGCGCCCGTACCTGCTGAACCTGACCACCGCGCGCGTGGCGGCCGCGGCCTGGGAGCTGGCGCCGCGCCTGGTGACGCTGGGTCGCCCCGACCTGCTGGCGGAGTTCATCGGCTTCTGGGAGGATCGCTGCGGGAGTTCGGAGCCGCTGGCGCGCGCGCGCCTGCTGGGCGCCATTTGGGACGGCGCCTTCGACGAGGGGCTGTACGACGAGAGCATCGTCGATGACCTGGACGCCTGGCTGCAGCGCGGCCCGCGCCACCTGACCGAGGGCCGCCTGGCCTTCGACCGCTTCACCGTCTCGTTCGCCGACCAGCTGCTGCCGCACCAGCCGGCGGGCACCCTGCGCGAGTACTTCTGCCTCATCTACAGCGACCGCGTCGACGAGGCCGCCGGGCTGCTGCGCGGCGACGACGTGGCCGACACCTGGTTGCGCTGGTACGTCGACCATCCCGACGGCGCGGACCGGGGCGAGGTCGTGCCGGGAGCGACCGACGCTGACGATGCCGACCTGCACGGACCGTCGTTGCTGCTGCTGACGGCGGGAAGCTGGCGGCCGCGCGGCGAGGTCGAACTGGCCGGCGGCAAGGTCCTGGTGGGCGGCATCCTGGAACAGGAATTCGGGCCCTGGTTCGCGCGCCTGCCGCTGGAAGTGCGCCTCGGGCGCACCGGCCGGCCGTACCTGGTCGACCAGGACGGCGTGCGGGAGTACTCGGACCGGTTCGACGCGGTTTACCTGGGCCTCGAGGGCGGGCGCGCCGTGCTGCGCGGCCGGCGGCTGCGCCTGGACGCGTTCGCCGGGCTGGGGTACGACGGGATTCGGCCCTTCCTGAAGCGGGACCTGGTCCTGGCGACAGTCAACCTCAACTTGGGCATTGGGTTGCGCTGGCGGCCGACGGCGGCGCGGTGGCTGCTGGGGCTGGACCTGCGGCGCGAATGGCTGGCTACCCGCAACGAGGGGGCCGACTCGCTCAGCGGCGGCGCCGTCAGCCTGCGCCTGGGCGCCGGTCTGCGGTTCGGGAGCCGGGCTTCCCGCTAAAGCAACTCGTTGTCCGGTCGATTCTTCCCCCGTTCGCACATATTCCCGGAGCAAGGCCGCGACGGACGCGACCGGGCGCCGAAACGCTCAGCGACGAGGAGTCCCGCCGCCTTGGTGTCCATGCAGGACCTGCCGATCCGCACCAAGCTCAGGTGGATCCTGGGCGTGTCCGTCACCGTGGCCGTCCTGCTGGTCAGCCTGGTGATGAGCGCCTACGACCACTACACCTTCCGCGCGCGCCTGTCCCGCGAACTGGAGATCTCGGCCGAGGTTCTCGGCAGCACGTGCTCGGCGGCGCTGATGTTTCGAGGACCGCACCGTCGCCGGCGAGATCCTGCAATCGCTGCGCGCCAATCCGTCCCTGGTCGAAGCCAGCCTCTACGATGCGCACGGCGACCTCTTCGCCCGCTTCCGGCGCGACGGGCTGGCCCAGCCGCCGACGACGGCGCCGGCCGGCGAACGCACCGTCTTCGACGCCGGCGGCATGTCGGTCTACCGCAAGGTGGCCTTCGCCGGCGAGCAGGTGGGCACCATCCATCTGCGCCAGAGCCTCGAATCGCAGCAGGCGCGCTTCTTCAGCGTGGCGATAATCCAGGCCCTGGCGATGGCGGCGGCGCTGCTGCTGGTGCTCTCGCTGTCTGAGCGGCTGCAGCGCCTGATCACGCGTCCGCTGGGCGAACTGGTCGCCGTGGCGCGGCGCGTGTCGGCGGAGCAGGACTTCTCGCTGCGGGTCCGTCGCACCGCCGGCGACGAGACGGGGACGCTGGTCGACGCGTTCAACGAGATGCTCGAGCAGATCCGCGCGAAGACCGTGGCGAAGGAGGCGGCCGACGCCGCCAACCAGGCCAAGAGCGAGTTCCTGGCCAACATGTCGCACGAGATCCGCACGCCGATGAACGGCATCCTGGGCATGACGGGCATCCTGCTGGACACGGAGCTGAACGAGGAACAACGCGGCTACGCGCGGATCGTGTACGATTCGGGGCAGTCGCTGCTGTCGATCATCAACGACATCCTCGACTTCTCGAAGGTCGAAGCGGGCCGCCTGGAACTGGAGCCGGCGCCCTTCCACCTGCACCGCCTGCTGGCCGAGGTGACCGAACTGATGCGCGGCGTCGCCGACGCCAAGGGTCTGGAGCTGCGCTGCGCGCTGCCGGAAGCGCCGCCGGTGGCGGTGGTCGGCGACGCCGGCCGCATCCGGCAGATCGTCACCAACCTGGTCAACAACGCGATCAAGTTCACCGAGAAGGGCAGCGTCACGCTCGAAGCCTCGTGGCGCGACGCCCCCGGCGACGTCATGCTGTGGACGATCGCCGTGACCGACACCGGCATCGGGATTCCGGCGGACCGCCTGCCGGACCTGTTCCAGCGCTTCACGCAGGCCGACAGCTCGACCACGCGACGCTACGGCGGCACCGGCCTGGGCCTGGCGATCAGTCGCCAACTGGCCGAGCTGATGCACGGCTCGATCGATGTCCAGAGCGTGCTGCGCCGGGGCTCGTGCTTCCGCGTCGTGCTGCCGCTGCCGCGCGCGACCCAGGAACAGACGGTCAGCGCGCGCAGCGACGACGAAACGTCGGCGACGGAAGCCGCCGCGGCCGACACGCCGGCCGGCCGGCGCGTGCTCGTCGCCGAGGACAACCCCTTCAACCAGAAGGTGGCGCAGTACATCCTCGAGAAGCTGGGCGTTCGCGTGGATCTGGCGACCAACGGCAACGAGGCCGTGCAGATGATGACGAACTTCGTCTACGACCTGGTCTTCATGGATTGCCAGATGCCGGAGATGGACGGCTACGAGGCGACCGCCGCGATCCGCCGACTGGGCGGCCGGGCCGCGCGCACCCCCATCATCGCCATGACGGCGCACGCGATGCCCGGCGACCGTGAGCGCTGCGTCGGCGCCGGGATGGACGATTACCTGAGCAAGCCGGTGCGCGCCGAGCTGGTGGCCGACATGCTGAAGCGGTGGGCGCCGGGAAGCGGTCCGGAGGCGATGACCGCGGCCGCTCCGCCTCCGGGGTCTGTCGCGATCGCGCCGGAGCCCGTCGATATCATCTCCTGACCGCGCGCCTCCGTGTGAGGGGAAGCGCGCGCTGGTCCCCGGCGCTCGCCCATGCTACGATATCGATCCGGTTCC
>VGXH01000093.1 GCA_016873405.1 bacterium | reverse complement strand
TTTTTGAAGTTGTCGACGTTGTAGATGGCCAGCGTGTGGTCCATGTCGAAGCCGATGGCCGCGATGGACGCCATGCGCAGATTGCGGTTGGTGAAGATGCGCCGGCGCGGTTCGAGTTCCCCGGGTCCGGGAAACGCGGCCGCGTCGCCGGCGCCCGCCGGTTCGGACGTGCTCATGTCGCGGTGACTCCCCGGGAACGGCCGGCGCGCCCCGGTTCGTTCCGGGCCGGCGCCCGGTCAGACCGGCTGCGGCTGCAGTTGGGCCCGTGTCCAGGCGGCGCGCACGGCCGGGTGCTCGGGGAAGCGCTCCTCGACCTCGCGCCACCAGCTGGCGGCGTTGTCGTGGAACTCCATCTCGCGCATCAGGTCGCAGCCGCGCAGCCAGGCGCGGTGATTGCCGGGGTTCTCGGTGACGGTCCGAAGGTAGAGCTTGAGGGCCCGCTTGCGGTCCCCGGCGAAGCGGGAGCACTCGGCCATGCCCAGCCAGCCGAAGGAATAGGTCGGATCCAGACTCAGCGCCTGCTCGAACAGATCCACCGCCTCGCTGACGCGCCCCTCCAGCAGCGCCAGCTCACCCTGGTAGCGAAGAGGATACAGGTCGCGCACGCGGCTGTCCAGCGCGGCGCCGTAGGTGCGGGTGCGCCCGTCGCGGATCGCCGCCAGATCGGCGCGGATTCCGGCCACCAGTCCCGCCGCCGAGGCGCCCGACCACTGCTCGCGGACATCCTGCAACAGGCGGCACGAGGCGGCGACCGAGCTGAGCAGCACCTGCGGATGGTCGGGGAAGGTGTGCCGGGACTCCGTCACCACGGCCCGGGCCTCCTCCACGCGGCCGAGGGCCAGCAGCCCGGCCGCCGACCGCACGCACAGGTCGGCCAGCCACGGCAGCGTGCGGCGCTGCTCGACCTCCAGCCCGAGCGCCTTCCGCCAAGCGGTGCCCAGGTGCCCGATGGCCGTTTCCAGCCCGGCCTGGGGCAGGATCTCGTCGTCGAGGCGCGCCAGCGATTCGCAAGCCAGCCGGTAGTGGAAATACGGCTCGTCCGGGTGCGCGGCGATCGCCTTGCGCAGGATGCGCAGGTTGCGCTCGCGCGCGCGGGCACGGCGGTCGGCGTCGCAGCCGTCGTGCATGACCGCCAGATCGCATTCGAGGACCGCCTGGCCGGTGCGCGCGCACCAATCGGCGAGGTCGGGCGTCACGCGCTCGAAGATCGGATAGCGGTAGCTCACGCCGGGCAGGCGGCGGAACAGGCGCACGCGCCCCTCGACCTGGTCGGTGTCGCCGGGCTGCGCGCTGATCATGCGCAGGCGGTAGGCGGCGGCGCCGGGATCGCCCAGCAGGCGCTGGAACTCCACGGGGCGGATTGGCTGCAGGATCTCGTCGGCATCCAGGAACAGGATCCAATCGCCGTGCGCCTCGGCCAGCGCGAGGTTGCGCGCGGCCGAGAAATCGTCCTCCCACGCCATGTCGACCACGCGCGCGCCGTAGCCCTCGGCGATGATGCGCGTGTTGTCGCGCGAGCCCGTGTCCACGACCACGATCTCGTGGACCAGGGCCAGCACGGACTTGATCGCCATGCCGATGTTGGCTTCCTCGTCGCGCGCGATGATGCACAAGCTGACGGTCTGTCGCTTCATGTCGGCGTCGGGCCCCGTTCCGGTTTCGGGCGCGGTCTGTGTCCCCGGGCGTTATCGGCTTCGGGCGCTTGCGGTTTAGGCGATTCCCCGGTGCTCGCGCTCGACCCGCGGCGCGGTTGCCAAACGCGCCGAACTGGGCCAGAATGAGGGCATGAACGAGCGCGCCGGCACCCCCGCGACCGACCCCGCCCGGCCCCCCGCCGGCCCGCTGCCGGCGGCCGTTCGCCTGCCCGCCTGGGGCCTGCTGGACAACGTGCGCAGCGCCTGGAACGTGGGCTCGATGTTCCGCACCGCGGACGCCGCCGGCCTGGCCGGGCTCTACCTGGGCGGGTTCACGCCCACGCCGCCGCGCCCCGACATGGAGAAGACCGCGCTGGGCGCGACCGAGACCGTGCCCTGGGACTACTGGCCGGACGCGGCCGCCTGCGCGCGCGCCGTCCGCGCTGGCGGCGTGCCGCTGGTCGTGCTCGAGCAGGCGCCGGGCGCCGCCGACTGGGAGGCGGCCGCGCTGCCGTTCCCGCACTGCTTCGTCGTCGGGCACGAGGTGCGCGGCGTCTGTCCGGAGGTCCTGGCGCAGGCCGACCTGGTCCTGGAGATCCCGATGTTCGGCGCCAAGCACTCGCTGAACGTCGCGGTCAGCTTCGGCCTGCTGGCCTACGAGGCGCGCCGCCAGTGGCGGCGACGATGCGGACAGGACGGACGGCCATGAGCTTCTCCTCGCCCTGGCGGCGACGATGGTACGTCGGGCTCGTGACCGCGGCGCGACGCCTCCTGCGCCCGTTCGGCCGGGCGGAACAGGCGTTCATCGTCTGGCTCGCCGAGCGCCAGAACCGGCGCGTCGCCCGCCACCTCGCGGGTGCTCCGGCGCGGAGCGTGCTGCTGATCATGCCCCGCTGCGTGAAGAAGACCGGCTGCCGGGCCGACGTGCAGCGCGGCCTCGGCGAATGCCTGACCTGCCTGCAGTGCCCCCTCGGCGACGTCGCCCTGATCTGCCGGCGGCACGACGTGCAGGCCCTGGTGGCCTTCCGCAGCCACATCGCCTTCGAGATGGCGCGCGCGCATCGTCCCGACGTGATCATCGCGTCGGCGTGCCACGACCGGATGGTCAAGGCCTGGCGCAGCGTGCCGGAGGTGCCGGCGCTGCTGGCCCCGCTGGCGGGCATGGAACGCATGTGCGTCAACGCCACGTTGGACCTGCCCTGGCTGGAGCGGCAGGTGGCCGCGGCGGCCGCCGGCCGCACCGCCGCGAGCGACCGCCCCGGGGCCGGCGCCGCGGTGGACGGCGCCGCGGCGGCCTGCGCCCCGCCCGGCGCGCCCTTCCCGACGGTCGAGTGTCCGTGAGCGCCGAGGCCGGGCTGCCTGCCGCCCTGCGTCTGGCCCGCCCGCGCCAGTGGCCGATCCTGACCGTGCAGCTGGCCGTGGGCGCGGCCCTGGCGCTGCCGCCCTGGCCCGCGCTGCCCGGGGCGGCGGACAGCCTGTCGCCCTGGCCCCTGCTCGGGGCCTGGCTGGCCTGGGTGGCGCTGCTCAACGGCGGCACCCTCGCCTACAACAGCGCCTGGGACCGCGACACCGGGCCGGTGGCGTACCTGCGCCGCCCGCCGCAGCCGCCGCGCTGGCTGGGCCGGGCCAGCCTCGGGGCGATGGTCGGCGGCGCCGGCCTGGGCGCGCTGGCGGTCGGGCCCGCGTTCGGCGCGCTGACGGCCGCCTGCGTGGCGCTGTCGACGGCCTACTCGCACCCGCGCCCGCGCCTGAAAGGGCGGCCGGGGCTGGACCTGCTGGTCAACATGGCCGGCTATGGCGCCGGCACGACGCTGGCGGGCTGGCTCGCGGCGCGCGCGGCGCTGCCGCCGCAGGCGCCGGCGCCGGTTGTGCCGGCCGCCCTGGCGGCCCTGGCGTTCGGCCTGCTCTTCGGGTCGTTCTATCCGTTGACGCAGGTCTACCAGGCCGAGGCGGACCGGGCGCGCGGCGACCGGACGCTGGCGACCCGTCTCGGGGTGCGGCGCGCGCTGGCGCTGTCCCTCGGCCTGGGCACAGGCGCCCTGGCGGCGCTGCAGGCCGGCCTGGCCCTGGCCGGCGCCGGCGGCTGGCGCTGGCTGCCCGGCGGCGCGCTGTTCCTGTGGCTGGCGCACGTGTGGTGGTGGCGCGAGCGGGCGGGCGGCCTCGACGCCGCCGGCCACGAGCGCGGCATGTACCGGGCCCTGGGGCTGTGGGCGCTGGTCGACGCGGCTCTGGTGGCCGCCTGGGGGGCGGCGCGGGGCTGAACGAGGTTGAGCGGGCCTGAGCGCGGCCGTAAGAGCTGGAGCGGACGCGCCGGCGCCGGCGCTTGAGGGTCCCTCAGATCTGGCTGCGCCGCCGGCGCGAGATCTCTCCGGAGAACGCGGCGCCCTGCGAGGCGAACTCGACCAGGGCCTGCTCCACGAGCTGCGTCTTCTCCTTGAGCGGCAGGAACGCCGACTTGAACCCGTTCATGACCAGGCCCAGCACTTCGTCCTCGCTCAGGTCGTAGTTCTCCACCGCCAGCCGGAACTCGTTGGTCACCGTCGTGCCGGAGACCAGGCGATTGTCGGTGTTGAGCGTGACGCGCAGCCCCTCCTCCATGAACTTCCGGATCGGGTGGCTCTGCAGGTCGGGAATCGCCTTGGTCTGCACGTTGCTGGCCAGGCACAGCTCCACCGGGATACGGCGGTCGTTGACCCAGGCCATCAGGTCCGGATCCTCGATCAAATGGGTGCCGTGCCCGATGCGGTGGGCGCGGCAGTAGTGCAGCGCCTGGTGGATGGAGGGCGCGCCGAAGGCCTCGCCGGCGTGGATCGTGATGTTGATGTTGTTGTTCAGCACGTACAGGCAGGCTTCGATGTGGTCCTTGGCCGGGTAGTCCTTCTCGGCGCCGGCCAGGTCGAAGCCGACGACGCCGCGCCCCTTCCAGCGGACGGCCAGTTCGGCCAGTTCGAGGCTGGAGGCGGCGGAGATGTGGCGGATGCCGCAGATGATCTGCCCGCAGACGATGCCGTACTGGCGCCGCGCCAGCTCGAGGCCCTCCTGCACCGCCCCGACGATCTCGTCGTAGACCAGGCCCTCGGCCAGGTGCAGCAGCGGCGAGTAGCGCACCTCCATGTAGCGCACGTTCTCGCGGTGCGCGTCCTCGGCCAGTTCGTAGGCGATGCGCACGAGCGCACTGCGCGTCTGCATCAGCTTCAGGGTGATGTCGAAGACGCGCAGGTACTCCACCAGGCTCGGGCAGTCCTCCGGCACCTGGCACACCGCGCGCACGTCGTCGAGCGTGGCGAACTCGCAGCCGGTGTCGCGATGCCGGGCCAGTTCCAGGATGGTCGACGGCCGCAACGAGCCGTCCAGGTGCACGTGCAGGTCGGTCTTGGGCAGGGCGTGCAGGAAGTCCAGGCTGGGGCGGGCGACGGCGCGGCTGGGCAATCGTATCACTCCCTGGCGGATGGACTCCCCGGCGGCTGCGCTCCCCGCGGGCTTGCGCCCCGGCGGCCGGTCGGCCGCGGCAGGCCGGCCCGGTCGCGGACCCGGCCAGCCCGGTCGCGGCGCAAAGCCCTGGCAAAAATTATCGATGCGGGCGAAGCTCGGTTCCCCAGCGGACAGAGGGCGACTCATTCCTCTGAGGCCTTCGAACCGGCTTCGATCTCTCCCCGCCGCGGCCAGCCAAGCCTTGGTGGGGAAACCCGCATCGAAAAACGTCCGGCGCGGTTTTGATCCCCTCGCCTTCCGACTAAGTATACCCACGGCTCGCGAGCGAAAGCAAGCCTGTTCTGGCGGGCCGTTCCGGGGCGCGCCCGCCGCCGGGAAAGGGGATTGGACAAGGAAATCGCCGAACTGTATATTCCCGCAACCACCCTCAATGCCCTTTGCAGGAGCCTTTCCATGAGGAGATCGCCGATGACGCGGGGAGCCCGTCCCAGGAAGTTCTGCGCCCTGTGGGCCGTGATCCTGGCCGCCGTCGCGCTGGCGGCCGGCCCGGCCGCCGCGGCCGGCGGCCCCGCCGGCCGGTGGGCCGCGCAGGTCGAAGGCCCCGGCGGCAAGAAGGCCGAGATCTACCTGGTGCTGGCGCAGAAGGACGGGGCCTGGACCGGCTCGCTGGAGGATCCGCTGATGGGGTCGGCGCCGGTCACCGCCCTGAAGGTCAGCGCCACCGCGGTCACCTTCAAGTTCCAACCGCAGGGCGCTCCCTTCGCGGTGAACTTCAGCGGTTCGTACGTCGCCGGCGACGATCGCGTCAGCGGCACGTTCTCCCTGCAGGGCAGCAGCCGCTTCCTGAAGTTCTCGCGGGTCGGCGCCGCCCCGGGGGATGCGGCCGGCGACGCCGTGGCCGCCGCCGCGGCCGCGCCCGACACCGCGACCGCGGCCGTGCGCACGAAGCACCCCTACCGCCTGGCCGTGACCGGCCGCGCCGGCTGGTGGGCCTCCCTGCATTCGGTCAAGGTCGAGCAGTACGACCTCAACGACATGACCGCGGCGGCGCCCGCCTTCGACGGCGCGGTCAAGTGGTGCGTGCTGGACGGCTTCACGGTCTTCGCGCGCGGCGTCCGCGGCGGGCAGGCCATGACCCAGGAGCCCGAGAAGCTCGCGAAATTCGCGGCCTTGGGCCTGGGCGGGGACAGCTACCTGGTGCTGGACGGCATCGAGGTCGGCGTGAGCGCCTACCTCGGCTCGAGGATCATGCCGAACTCGCGCCTGAACCCGTACGTCACCGGCGGCGCGGGCCGCTACGACTGGTCGCTGACGACGGGCGGGCGCGGCACCGCCCCGCTGGCCATCGAGCAGCGCGCGCTCGAGGGCGCGGACCTTGGCGGCTGGTTCGGCATGGGCACCGAATACGCGTTGGCGAGCAAGCTCGCGCTCGAGGTGGAATGGGCCTGGCGCTTCTACCTGACGGGCGACACGGCATACTGGCGCAACAGCGAAGGCGTGTGGGGCAACACGCTGGCTTTCGCGCTGTCGGCGGGGCTCACCTACGGGTTCTAGTCTGGACACCGGCCCGGACTGCTGACGATGGTCCGGGCCCGGGCGAGGGAATCGCCTTCGTGCGAAGGGCGCCGCCCACGGGGGCGGCGCCCTTCTTCCGTTCCGCCGCGGCCGACTCCTAGGTGCCGCTCGCGTAGTCGTTCAGGTACGCGATCTGCTCGGCGGTCAGGACGTCCAGCCCCGCATCCAGCGTGGCCAGCTTGATGCCGGCGATGCGCTGGTCCTGCTCCTCGGGGATGTCGTGCACGGCGGCGCCGAGCGAGCGGCCTTCGTTCGCCAGGCGCACCATGCTGAGGAACT
>VGXH01000092.1 GCA_016873405.1 bacterium | reverse complement strand
GTCCTGTGCGAGCCGGTCGTGACCTACACGGCCGCCCTGGCCGCGGTCGCCGGCCTGTGGCCGCGGGACTTCGCCTGGAAGCGCCCGCCCTACGAGTACGAGCCGGAGAAGCTGCCCATCGACATCCTGGCCGGCGGCGCGCGCTGGCGCGAGCAACTGGAGGCCGGGCTCACGCCCTGGCAGATGAAGGCCGGCTGGCTCGAGGAACTGCGCGCGTTCGCCGACGTCGCCGAGGCGCACCGCCACTATGCCTGAGCCGGGCGACAGGCTCCGCGGCATGGTGCTGGCCGCCGGCCACGGCACGCGGCTGCGGCCCTTGACCGACCTGGTGCCCAAGCCGCTGCTGCCGGTCGGCGGTCGCGCGCTGCTGGATCTGGCGGTGGCGAACCTGGACCGCGCGGGCGTCGGGCCTATCGTCGTCAACACGCACCACCTGGCGGAGCAGGTCGCCGCGCACGTGCGCGCGCGACCGGACTCCGCCCGCTTCGCGCTGAGCCACGAGCCGGCGATCCTCGGCACCGGCGGCGCGCTGGACGGCGCGCGCGCCTTCCTGGACGCGGCGCCGGAGTTCCTGCTGCACAACGGCGACGTGCTCACCGACGCCGACCTGGGCGACCTGCTGCGCGCTCATCGCGAGAGCGGCGCCGTCGCCACGCTCATGCTGGTGGACTGCCCGGCGGTCAACACCGTGGACGTCGGCGCGGACGACGAGGTGCTGCGCCTGGCCGGCCGGGGGGCCGGCGGCCCGGCGGGCGCGCGGCGGCTGACCTACGCCGGCGTGGGGGCGTTCTCCCGGCGGCTGCTTGCCGACGTGCCGGCCGGCCCGTCGTCGCTGGTGGACGCGCTGACTGCGGTCATCGCGCGGGAGCCCGGCGCCGCGCGCGCCTGGATCCCGGCGGGCGCGCGCTGGGACGATGTCGGCACGTTCGCGCGCTGGCTGGGCGCGCAGCCCGAGGAGCCGGCGCCGGCGGCCGTCGCGCCGCCGCCGCCGGTCGCCATCGAGCGGATCCGCGGGCACGGCTCGGACCGGCGCTTCTGGCGCCTGGGCCGCGGCGACTGGTCGGCCGTCGTCATGTCGGCGCCGCCCGGCGACGCCGAGCACGCGCGGTGGGTCGCGCTGGCCGCGTTCCTGGAGCGCCACGACCTGGGCCCCGCCCGCCGGCTGCGCGTGGACGACGACGAGAAGACCGTCGTCATGGAGGACCTCGGGTCCTGCAGCTTGTACGCGCTGGCCGCGGAGGCGGCGGCCGAGGCGCCCGCCGCCGTGGCGGCCTGGGAACTGGCGACCGACCACATCGCGCGTCTGCAGGCGACGACCGAGGCCGCGCGCACGGAGTGCCCCGTCGCCTTCGACCTGGCGCTGGACCTGCCGGTGCTGCGCTGGGAAACGGACTACTTCCGCGAGCGCTTCCTGGGCGGGCTGATGGACCGGGACCTGGCGGCCGACGACGCGCTCACCGCCGAGTTCGCGGCGTTGGCCGCGGCCGTCGCGGCGCAGCCGGTGGTCCTGCTGCACCGCGACTACCAGTCGCAGAACCTGCTCGTGCGGGACGGCCGCCTGCGCCTGGTGGATTTCCAGGGCCTGCGCCCCGGCCCCCTGGGTTACGACCTGGCCTCGCTGCTCTGGGATCCCTACGTGGCGCTCCCGCCGGCGCGCCGGGAGGCGCTGCTCGTCCGCTATGCGGAGGCGGCGAGGCGAAGCCTGGACGCTTCCTTGCGACCGGCCGACGCGCGGGCGATGGTGCTGGCCGCGGCGCTGCAGCGGCTCATGCAGGCGCTCGGCGCCTACGGCTTCCTGTCGCGCGTCAAGGGCCGGTCCGGCTTCCTGCAGCACGTGCCGCGCGGGTTGGCCCACCTGCGCGACGTGCTGCGCCTGGCTGAGGCCGCCCGCCGCGAGGGCGACGCGGATCCGTCGCGGCTGCCGCCGCCCTTGCCGCGGCTGGAGGCCGTGCTCGCGCGACTGGACGACGACTACGTGGGCGGTCGCCTGGCGGCCGCCCGCGCCGACGGTCCCTGAACCGCCCGCGGCGCGCGCCGCGGGCCAACGCTGTCCCGAGGTCCCTCGATGCCCGAGACATCCCTGTTCCCGCGCTCGTGCGGCATCCTGCTGCACCCGACCTGTCTGCCCGGGCCCGACGGCATCGGCGACCTGGGACCGGCGGCCCACCGCTTCGTCGACTGGCTGGCCGACCACGCGCAGTCGCTGTGGCAGGTGCTGCCGCTGGGGCCCACGAGCTACGGCGACTCGCCCTACCAGACGCTGTCGGCGTTCGGCGGCAATCCGCTGCTGGTCAGCTTCGAGCGCCTGCAGGCCGAGGGCCTGCTGCGCGCGGAGGACCTGGCCGACCGGCCGGACTTCCCCGTCGACCGCGTCGACTTCGGCCCGGTCATCGCCTGGAAGTTCGCGGTGCTGGACCGGGCCTGGGCCAACTTCTGCGCCGGGGCCGACGGGGCGGCCTGGGCCGCGTTCGGTCGCTGGTGCGCCGAACAGGCAACCTGGCTGGAGCCCCTGGCCCGCTTCCTGGCCCTCAAGGAGGACCACGGCGGGCGACCGTGGACCGAGTGGCAGCCGGCCCTGGCCCGGCGCGAGCCGGCGGCGCTGGCCGCCGCCTGCGACCGGTTGGCCAAGCGCATCGACGCGCACCGCTTCCGGCAATGGCTGTTCGCCGCCCAGTGGGCGGCGCTCCGCGCGCGCGCCCACGCGCGCGGCGTGCGGCTGGTGGGCGACATCCCGATCTTCGTCGCGCACGACAGCAGCGACGTGTGGGCGCGGCCCGAGCTGTTCCAACTCGACGCGCTGGGGGCGCCGCTGGCCGTGGCCGGCGTGCCGCCCGACTACTTCAGCGAGGACGGGCAGCTTTGGGGCAACCCGCTTTACGACTGGGAAGCCGCGCGCGCCGAGGGCTACCGCTGGTGGCTGGACCGCGTGCGGGCCTGCCTGGCCCAGGTGGACCTGGTGCGCCTGGACCACTTCCGCGGCTTCGAAGCCTACTGGCGCGTGCCCGCCGGCGCGCCGAACGCCCGCGACGGGGAGTGGGTGCCCGGACCGGGCGCCGCGCTGTTCTGGGCGCTGCGGGACGGGCTCGGCGCCAGCCTGCCGCTGGTGGCGGAGGACCTCGGCGTGATCACGGCCAAGGTCGACGCCCTGCGCGAGTCCTTCGCGCTGCCGGGGATGAAGGTGCTGCAGTTCGCCTGGAGCGGCCCGGACAACGCGTTCCTGCCGCACGAACACGCGCCGCACGCCGTCGTCTACAGCGGCACGCACGACAATGACCCGGTGCTCGGCTGGTGGGAGCACCTGGCGTCGCCGCAGGAGAAGGAACTGATCACCGAATACGTCGGCGCCCCGGTGACCGAGCCGCACTGGACGCTGATCCGCCTGGGCCTGGCTTCCTGCGCGCACACCTTCGTGACGACGATGGGGGACGTGCTGGGTCTCGGTCGCGAGGCCCGTCTGAACCTGCCGGGAGAGGGGCAGGGCAACTGGTCGTGGCGCCTGGCGCCGGGCGCGCTGGAGGGCCCGGAGGGTCGCCGCCTGGCCCGCCTGGCCTGGCTGTATCGCCGCGTCCCGGGTCAGGCCGCTCCGGCGCGCCGGGATCCGGAGCCGCCGGCCCGCGGGAGCCGGGCTTGACCGCGCTGAGCCGCCTGGCCGGCCGCGTGCAGGGCGACTTCCGTCGCGTGCTGCTGGCGACGCTCTTCTTCGGCGCCGTCTCGGGGATCGTTTCCTCGACCTTCAACAACTACCTGGCGGACGTGCACGACCTGGACGCCAGCGGACGCGGCTGGCTGGAACTGCCGCGCGAACTGCCCGGCTTCATCATCTTCGCCGTCGTCGGTCTGCTGCTGATCAGGCTGCGCGAAGGACGCATCGCCGCGCTGGCGATGATCGCGACCGCGGCCGGGTCGCTGGGCCTGGGCTGGCTGGCGCCGGGTCCGGCGCTGCTGGTGCTGTGGACCATCGTCTGGTCGCTGGGCGACCACATCATCTTCGCGGTGGAGGGGCCGCTGGGCCTCAAGCTGGCGAGGGAGGGCGCCGAAGGGCGCCGGCTGGGCCAGCTGGGCGGCGCGCGCAACCTGGGCGTGATTCTCGGCGTCTCGGGCGTCTGGCTCGTGGCGAAGCTGGTCGGCGACCGCTACGACCTGTTCTACCTGGCGGGCGCGCTCTGCGCCGCGGCCGCCGGCGTCTTCTACCTGCGGCTGGAGCTGGGCAGGCAGGACCCGCCCTCGCGCCGACTGGTCTGGCGCCGGCAGTACGCCATCTTCTACGCGATCAGCGCGCTGTTCGGCATCCGCAAGCAGATCTTCCTCGTCTTCGGGACCTGGGTCCTGGTCTCGCTGCACCAGGTGCCGGTCTCCACCATCGCGCTGCTCTACTTCATCGGCGCCGCGCTGGGCGTGCTGCTGCGGCCGCTGCTCGGCGACGTCATCGACTGGCTGGGCGAGCGCATCGTGCTGGCCGTCGACGAGCTGCTCCTGCTGGGCGTGTGCCTGGTCTACGCCTTCGCCTCGGACCTGGTGCCGGCGCCGTGGGACCTGCGCGTGCTCTACGCCGCCTACGTCGCCGACAACGTGCTGTTCGCGCTGCGGGTGGCGCGCACGACGTATCTCAAGAAGATCGCGGTCGACCCGGCCGACATCACGCCGACCATCTCGCTGGGCGTGACCATCGACCACGCGGTGGCGATGACCCTGCCGATCCTCTCGGGCTGGCTCTGGGAACATTACGGGCACCAGTGGGTGTTCCTGCTGGCCGGGGCGCTGGCCCGCGGAGGGTTCTTCGTCTGCCTGCGGATCCGGGTGCCGGCGCGGAGGGCCGCCGGGCCCCTGGCGCCGGCCGCTGGCGCCACCGGCACGACAGGTGCATAATTGCCGGCACACCCTGCGGTCCGAAAGGCGACGCGATCGATGAACCTGAGGCTCGGGAAGCTCCTGGCCGCGATCCTGGCGGCCCTGCTCCTGGCGGGCGGCTGCGGCCGGACGGAGAAGTCCGTCGCCCCGCCGCCGGCCAACCCGTTCGCGGCGGCGAAGGTGGGGACCGACACCACGCTCGAGGTCGCCACCTGGAACATCGAGAACTTCCCGAAGGCGGGCGGCACGACGATCGAGCGCGTCAGGCAGGTCATCGAGGCCCTCGAGGTGGACATCGTCGCCATCCAGGAGATCTCGACCGATGCCGGCGGCGGCCCCGCGTTCGACGCCGTGATCGCGGCCCTGGAGGGGTGGGGCGGCGCGCGCGCGCGCAGCGATCGGTACCAGAATCTCGGCTTCATCTATCGTGAGACGGGCGCCCTGACGGTGAACGCCACCTACGAGATCTTCGTTGCCGGCGATTATTCGCGGGAGTTCCCGCGCGCCCCCTTCGCGCTCGAAGCCGCCTGGAACGGGCTGCCGATCCTGGTGGTCAGCAACCATCTCAAGGCGGGCGGCAACGGCGTCCTCGATCCCAAAGACAGCTGGGACGAGGAAACCCGCCGCCGCGACGCCTGCCTCCTGCTCGAGACGTTCGTCCAGACGCAGTTCCCCGACCACCGCGTCGTGATCGTCGGCGACATGAATGACCAGCTGACCGACTCGCCCCCCCACAACGTCTTCCAGAATTTCCTCTCCGCGCCGACACGGTGGCGTTTCGCCGACCTGGCGATCGCGCAGGGGCCGAGCGACGGCTGGTCCTATCCCGGCTGGCCCAGCCACCTGGACCACATCCTGGTCACCAGCGAGCTGTTCGCGGCGCTGGAGGCGCCCGGCGCCCTGACCGTGGTGGCGCCGCTGGCGTCGGCCCTCGGCAGCCTGGCCACGTACGACATGGAGATCAGCGACCACCTGCCCGTCGTCGTCCGGCTGGTCCCGTGAGCGAGCCCGCCGTCGTCCACCTCAAGCCGGGCCGCGACAAGTCGCTGCGGCGCTGGCATCCGTGGATCTTCTCGGGCGCCATCGCGCGGGTATCCGGCACGCCCAACGCGGGGGACACGGTCTCGGTCGTCGGCGCCAACGGCGTCCCGCTGGGGCTGGGCGCCTACTCGCCGCACTCGCAGATCCGCGTCCGCCTGTGGACCTTCGATCCGCACCAGGAGATCGACGCTGCGTTCCTGGCGGAGCAGGTCGCGCGCGCGGTCGCCCGCCGCGGGACGCCCGACGAGGGCGGACCCTGGGCGCGGCGACTGGTCCACGCCGAGAACGACGGCCTGCCTGGCCTGATCGTCGACCGCTACGGCGACCAGCTGGTGGCGCAGATCCTGGCGGCCGGCGCCGAGCGCTGGAAAGAGGAGCTGGCCGACGCCCTGCTGGCGGCGACCGGCTGCTCCGGCCTCTACGAACGCTCTGACGCCGACGTGCGCATCAAGGAGGGCCTGCCCGTGCGCGCAGGGCACTGGCGCGGACCTCAGGCGCCGGAGCTGGTGGAGATCCGCGAGAACGGCGTGCGGTTGCTGGTCGACGTCAGGCAGGGCCACAAGACCGGCTTCTACCTGGACCAGCGCGCGGCGCGCGCCCGGGTCGCCGACCTGGCGGCCGGCCGGCGCGTCCTGAACTGCTTCGCCTACACGGGCGGCTTCGGGCTGGCGGCGCTGCGGGGCGGCGCCGAACACGTCACCCACCTGGATTCGTCGGGCCCGGCGCTCGCGCTGGCTGACCGCCACGGCGAATTGAACGGATTCGAGCGGTCGCGCCGGGAATCGGTCGAGGCCGACGCCTTCGCCCGCCTGCGCCAGTGGCAGCGGGAGGGGCGTTCCTTCGACCTCGTCGTGCTGGACCCGCCCAAGTTCGTCGAGAGCCGCCAGCACCTGCCGCGCGGCTGCCGCGGCTACAAGGACATCAACCTGCAGGCGCTCAAGCTGCTGCGGCCGGGCGGCCTGCTCGTCACGTTCTCCTGCTCGGGCCTGCTCGAGGCCGACCTCTTCCAGAAGATCGTCGCCGACGCGGCGCTCGACGCCGGCCGGCATCTGCAACTCGTCGAGCGCCTCGGCCAGGCCGACGACCACCCGGTGCTGCTGAGCTTCCCCGAGGGCG
>VGXH01000091.1 GCA_016873405.1 bacterium | reverse complement strand
CGCGGGACAGCCAGCGACAATCCCCGCACCGCCGACCTGGCGCCGAAGGACCTGTGCAGATCCTCCAGGACAATGGCGCCCTCGGGCCGGTCGCCGTTGCCGCCGCCCGCGTTCACGGGAGGTCGACCTCGGCCGGCATGCCGATGTGGAGCGCGCCGTCGGGATTGGGCACACGCAGCTTCACCGCGTAGACCAGCTGGGCGCGCGCATGACGGGTCTGCGCGTTCTTGGGCGTGAACTCGGCCTCGTCGGCGACCCAGGCGACGGTGCCCGTCAGCGGGGCGCCCGGCAGCGCATCGACGCGCACGGGCAACTGCTGACCCGCGCGCACCCGTTCGAGCTCGCCGGCCTCGAGGAACACCCGCAGCTCGAGCGTCGACAGGTCGGCCAGGCGCAGCGCCGGGCGGCCGGGTGCCGCGACCTCGCCCGGTTCCAGCGACCGCGTCAGCACCGTGCCGGCGATCGGTGACAGCACCACGCTGTCCTGC
This sequence comes from bacterium, assembly GCA_016873405.1. Next base: position 6,589 of record VGXH01000091.1, on the reverse strand, counting down.
AGCTGGCGGTCGAACACCGCGAGGCCCGCTTCCAGGTGGGCCAGTTCGGCGTCCAGCGCCGCCCGGCGGCCGCGGGCGGCGTCGATCGCCGCGCGGGCCACGTCCCGCTGGGCGGCCAGTTCGTCGACCTGCTGCGCGGTCGCCGTGCCCTGGTCGCGCAGCGCGGTGGTGCGGGCGTAGGTGGTCTCGAGCAGGGCGAGCTGCCGCCGCGCCTTGGCGAGGTCGGCGTCGGCGATCGCGCACTGGGCCAGCAACGCGGCGCCGCCGGCCGCCGCCTGCGCTCGCTGCAGCGCGACCAGCGAGGTGTCCAGGACGACCAGCGTGTCGCCGGCGGCGACGCGTTCGCCTTCGCGCGCGCCGACCGTCAGCGCCCGTCCGCCGAGCACCGGCGCCACCTCGACGACCGTGGCCTCGAAGGTGCCGGCCGGCGAGGCGGGCGCGCCGCCGCGGCAGCCGCCCAGCGCCGCGGCGCCGGCGGCGACCGCCGCCAGGGCCAGGGTCCGGCGGTGTGCAGGGACTCGCATCATCGTCCTTCCTTCCATTCGCGGGGGCCGGCCGTCGCCGCCGTCGCCCGCTACAGCCCCAGGGCCCACAGCAGGGCCGCTTCCGCCAGGCGCACGCGCGTGCGCGCCAGCGCCAGTTCGATCTCCGCCTGCGCCAAGTCGTCCTGGGCATCGAGGTACTCGGTCCCGGTGGCCGCAGCCTGCGCCTGCCGGTCCTCGACCATCGCCAGGAGGCGTTCCTGCAGCGCGACGCGCGCGGTGGCCTGCGACTCGACCGTGACCGCCGCCGCGAGGTTGGCGCGGCCCGTGGCGGCCGCGGTGGCGACGGCCTCGGCCAACTCGCGGCGCTGCGCCTCGATCAGCGCGGCGCGCGCCGCCGCCTGCCGGGCGCGTTGCCCCCGCGCCCCCGAGTCCCACAGCGGCCAGTCGACGCTCACGCCGGCGGTTCCGTACGCCATCCACTCGTTGGCCAGGGCGTCCACGCCGGGCCGGCCGTAATGGGCGCGCACGTCTGCGAGCACCCGCGGCCGCAGCCGTCCGCGCGCGGCCGCGGCCAGCTCGCGCTGGCGTCCGGCCTCGTGCGCCAGCGAGGCCAGGTCCGCCCGGTCAACCGCGGCGGCCAGTGCGCCCGGGGCGCCCGGCAGCAGCGACTCGCCCACGTCGCCGAGCGGCAGCACCGCAGAGCCCGCTCGCCCGACCAGTTTCCCGAGCGCCAGGGCCGCGGAGTCGAGCGCGGCCTCGGCGACGGCCAGCCGCTGGCGCGCCGCCAGCAGGCGCGCTTCGGCGCGGACGCAAGCCTCGTCGGTCGCCGCGCCGGCGTCGCGGGCGCGGGCCACGGCCCCGAGGTGGCGGGCCAGGCGGGCGACGGCCAGACGCGAAGCCTCGACCTGCGCCCGACGCCCCAGCGCGCCGCTGTGGGCCTGCCGGACGCCGCGGTCCAGGTCCAGGCGCGCGGCCTGCTCGCGTGCGCGCGCGGCGGCCTCGCCGGCGCCCGCGGCGGCGGCCGCCCGCGCCAGTTCGCCCCCCGTGTACAGGGGGATCGCCAGCCCGAGGTTCAGGTCGGCCGCCTGGCCGTCGCCGAACTCGAGCCTCCCGGACGGCAGCCCGGGACCGAGCTGCAGTTCCCGCTTCATGTGCTCCGTCGCGTACTGGTAGGTCCCGGCCAGCCCCAGCACCGGCCGCCGTCGGGCGGCGGCCTCGGCCGCGAGGGCCGCCGATTCGTCGCTGCCGGCGGCGGCCGCGGCCAGCCCCGGCGATGCGGCCCGCGCCTGCGCCAGGCAGGCCGTCAGATCGAGGCGCAGCGTGTCCCCGGTCGCCGGCGCGCCGGCGGCCGCGCCCGCCGCCGGCGCCGCGGTCGGCCCCAGGATCGCCAGTGCCGCCGCCAGGAACAGACCAGGCGGGGATTGCCGCGCGGCTCGCCGCATCGCTTCACGCATGTCCGTCCTCCCCGGGGCCGACAGCGCCGAGCAGTCCCGCGCGCAGCATGTGCGCCAGGCAGCCGCGGTGCTCCTGCCATTGCGCCTCGTCGTCCAGCGCGAACCCGACGACCTCGCGCGCGATCGGCTCCATGAACACCAGGCCATAGGCGTTGGCCACCAGGAACAGGAGCACCGAGCGAGCCGGCACCGGCGGCAGTTCCCCGTCCGCCTGCGCCTCGGCGACCAATTCGGCCAGCACGCCGCTGACGCCGAGCATCCCGGCCGGACCCAGCGAACGGATGAGTCGGCGAAGGCGCTCCGGCTCGGTCGACACCGCCAGGCGCATCAGCCGCAGCCGCTCGGCGTCCTTGCGCAGCGAGGCGAGGATGCGCAGGGGGAACTCGGCCAGCACCTGCGCGGGTGGGGCCTCGCTGTCGATCCCGGTCACGACATCGTGCAGCAGGAGCTGGATCTCCTGCAGCAGGACGGCGTCCACCAGCCGTTCCTTGCTGCCGAAGTAGTAGTTGACCATCGCCACGTTGGTGCCGGCCCGGGCCGCCACGGCGCGCACCGTGACGGCCGTGAATCCACCCATGGCGAACAGCGCGCGGGTGGCGGCCAGGATGCGACCCGGGGGCGAGTCCACCGGAGGCGGGGCCAAGTTCGGCGGCGCCAGGGCCAGGAGGGCGCGCAGGCGCTCGGCGGCCGGCCGCGGCGGTTGGGGGTAGCGGGGGGGCTGCTCGCTCACGGCGTGCTCCGGTTGGGGTGTTCCTGCACGATAAGCAATCGTTTGATTCAGTCAAGCGATTGTTTAAGAACGCCGTCCAACAAAACCCAGCGAAGCCGGGAACCTGCCGCGTCAGGATCGGCGACGGCCGCGCGGACAGGCGACCGCCCGGTCGTCGCCCGGCCGGGCGGCCGGTGACTCCCGGGCGGTCACGCTTCGTTTCGCCGGCGATCAGGCCGTCGGGGCCGCCGGCGGGGCGGCCGCGGCCGCCTGCTTCTTCAGCCACTCGGTGGTCACGCTCTTGGGCCGCTCGATGGGCGTGCCCATCGCGCGGTTGATGACGAGTTGCGCGGCCATGCCCATCGCGCGCGAGACCGCGAACAGCACCGTGTAGTACGAGAACTCGCGCAGGCCGTAGTGGTACAGCAGCGCGCCGCTGGCGGCGTCGACGTTCGGCCAGGGATCCTTGGCCTTGCCCTGCTCGACCAGCACCTTCGGCACGATGTTGAAGACCTTGTCGACCAGGCACATCACCGGGTCGTCCGGGAAGTGCTTCAGGCCGAAGGCGCGGAAGGCGTCGAAGCGCGGGTCGGTGATGCGCAGCACGGCATGGCCGTAGCCGGGGATGACGTGGCCGCTGTTGAGCGTGTCCCACGCGAACTTGTAGAGCTGTTCGTCGGTCGGCACGCCCTTGAACTTCTTCATGACCTCGAGCACCCAGTCCAGGCACTCCTGGTTGGCCAGGCCGTGCAGCGGACCGGCCAGGCCGTTCAGGCCGGCCGACACCGCGTAGTAGGGGTCGCTCAGCGCCGAGCCGACGACGTGGCAGGCGTGCGCCGACACGTTGCCGCTCTCATGGTCGCTGTGCAGGACCAGGTACAGCCGCATGCAGTCGGCGAACTCGCCGCTCTTGTCGGGAATGCCCAGCATGCGCGCGTAGTTCTCGGCCATCGTCAGGCCCTTCTTGGGGGCGATGCGCGGGCCCTTCTTGAACCGCAGGCGGTAGATGCCGGCGGCGATCACGGGGATGCGGGCCAGCATGTTCAGGCTGTCCTCGAGCGTCGGCTTCCAGTAGTCCGCCTTGGCCAGACCGTGGTAGGCCTTGGCGAACTCGCTCTCCCGCTGCATGCAGAGGATGGCGGTGTCCAGCATGGTCATCGGGTGGGAGTCCTTCGGCATCGCCTCGAGGACCTTCCACACGTAGGTCGGGACCTTCGCGCGCGCGTTGAACTCCTCGACCAGCGCCTTGCGGTCTGCGGCCGACGGCAGCTCGCCGGTGCACAGCAGGTAGAAGGTGTCCTCGGCGGTCTTTCCGGTCAGTTCGCCGACCGGGATGCCGCGGATGATCAGGCCCTTGTCGGGGGGCACCTCCGAGGTGTCGCACACCATGCACTTGATCCCGCGCATGCCGCCGTAGGCCTGGCCGATGTTCACGGTGTCGATCTTGACGTTGCCGTGGACCTTGTTCAGTTCCTTGATCTCCTCGCGCCACGCGGGGATCCTCTTGGCGAGTGCATTCTGCAGTTTTGCCATCACGCCCTCCTGTGGGATCGCGCCGTCGCGGGGGCGCGCGGCACTCCGGATTGATCGATCCACGGACCGAGGCCAGGGGGAACCAGCCGCTGCCAACCGGCCCGCCGAAACCAGGACCCAATTGCACTTGTAACAGTGCGGAACACCCCGCTCGGCAGCCTAACAGGCGCCTCGCGGCTTTTCAACAGGTTGCTCGCGGGCGCCTGATTTTTCATGGCATTCGCCCCCGGCATGATTACCATTGTCCGGATCGCATCGACCGGGAACCACTGGAGGAGCCCCATGAGTGACGACCTGAGGCTGTGCGTGGAGATCCTGGAGAAGGCCATCGCCTTCGAGGAAGAGGGCATGGCGTTCTTCCAGAACCGCGCCGAGAGGGCGCCGACCACGTTCGAGCGCAACCTGTTCAACTCGCTGGCCAAGGACGAGGCCGGGCACAAGGCGCACCTGGTGCGCATGCGCGAGGACCTGCTGCGCGAGCGCAGCCTCGACGTGCTGCCCGACGTCGACGACGACCACATCGGGGACGTGCGCCGGATCTTCGACACGGCGCTGGCCGCCGCGCACGACCCCTACGACTACCTGCCCGAGGAACTCGAGATCCTCAAGGGCGCGATGGAGGTCGAGCGGCGCGGCTTCGCGCTCTACGACGGCGCCGCCGCCAGGGTGACCAGCCCGCGCGCCAAGGGCATCTTCGCGCATCTGGCCGCCGAGGAGCGCAACCACTACGCCCTGCAAAAGATCACCTACGACTACCTGGCCGACCCCGAAGGCTTCGCCGGCTTCGACGGCAACCCGATGCTGGACGGCGGCTAGGTCCGTGCTCGCGGCCGACAGCGACGGGGGCCGCGGCCCGCAACACGAGCGCCAACACGAGCGCCAACACGAGCGGCAAGACGAGCGGCAAGACGAGCGCCAAGGCGCCGGGACAGGCCACGACCTGTTCCGTGACGTCCTGGCGCTCTCGCCGATGGCCATGGGCGGCAACCTGCCCTACCGCCGACTCTGCCGCGGGTTCGGCGCGCAGCTGACCTGCAGCGAGATGGTGCTCGCGCACAAGCTGGTGGCCGGCGGCGAGAAGCCGCTCCTGCGCCACCACCCCGAGGAGGATGCCTTCGGGGTCCAGCTGGCCGGCAAGCACCCCGAGGCGATGGCCGAGGGCGCGCGGCTGGCCGCCGGCGCCGGCGCCCGCTTCATCGACCTCAATTTCGGCTGTCCCATCGACCTCATCGTCAAGCGCGGCGCCGGCGCCGCGCTGCTGCAGCGGCCGGCCAAGCTGGTCGAGATCGTGGCCGCCGTCCGCGCCGCGGTGACGTTGCCCCTGTCGGTCAAGCTGCGTCTGGGCTACAGCGAGGACAAGCTCAACGTCGTGGACCTGGCGCGGCGCTGCGAGGAGGCCGGCGCCGACGCCCTGGGCATCCACGGGCGCACGCGCGCCCAGCGCTACCGCCAGAGCGCGCGCTGGGAGCTGATCGATCAGGCCGCCGCCGCCGTCGCGATCCCCGTGCTCGGGAACGGCGACATCCTGACACCCTGGGACCTGCAGCGGCGCCGGGAGCAGACGCGCGTGCGTTCGTTCCTGGTCGCCCGTGGCGCGCTGATCAAGCCGTGGATCTTCCGCGAGCTGCTCACTGGAGAGCCGTGGTACCCGACGCCGGTCGAGCGCTGGGCGCTGATGCGCCGCTTCGTCGACCTGGCCTGCGAGCATTTCGGGGACGACGCCAAGGGGCTCGGCCGCGTCGAACGGTTCTTCCTTTGGCACTGCGGTTTCTGGCACCGTTACCACCCGTGGACGCACGCCGATTTCCTGGCCCTCGGCGAGGAGTCCCTGCTGCAGGCGCGCACGCCGGCGGCCCTCGGGGACGACGACACGCTGCTCCTGGCCAGCCCTGCCGAGGAGGACCACCGCCTCATCTGGCGGCGGGTCCGCGACGGCGACTACCCTGGGGCTTGAGCCGACGGGTCGCCCGGGCGGGCGCACCGTCGCGATCGCCGCTCCGCGACAGTTGTGCCGTCGAAATTGTGTTTTGTCCTGCAATCGCCCGCTCGGAGGATCGAGACGTCAAATTAGATCACCGTAATGTATGTGTCGGGGTACCGCAGAGGTCCCTGCAGGCCCAGACACAATTTCGACGGCACCGACTATCTTATGAAGGGAAGCGACCCCCGACGATGTCTGCGGTCCGCACCCGCGCGCGCCGCCGCCGGCGCGCTGCTCCTGCTGATCCCCCTGCTGTCCGCGGCGCCCGGCTGCGGCCGCAAGGATGGCGCCGGCGCGGCCGCGCCCGCCGGCGGCGCGCCCGCCGCTCCGCCGGAGCAGGCCCTGCCCGTGGCGGTGGAGCCGGCGACCAGCGGCGACATCGCCCGTCACTACCAGGCCACCGCCACCCTCGAGGCCGAGAAGGAAC
>VGXH01000090.1 GCA_016873405.1 bacterium | reverse complement strand
GGGGTCTGCGGGTTGGGCCTGCTGACGGGCGCGGCCGTCTCGGTGTTCTCGGACAGCGAAAGCGACTTGGCGCCCATCGTCGCCTTCGGGGCGATGGGCGCCGCCGCCGGCGCGCTGACCGGCGCCGGCATCGGCGCGGGCGTCGGCGCGCTGGGGCGCGAGTGGATCCAGCTGTGGCCGGCGGATTCCGCCGGCGGGGTCCTGCCCGACGACGCGGTGACCGGCGCCGGCAGCCGCCGCGCGCGCCTGGCCATGGAGGCCGCCTGGTCCTTCGACGACGGCGCCGAGCAGGACGGCCGCGGACCGGGCGTGCGCGTCGGCGTCGTGCGCCGGTTCGGCGACCACCTCGAACTGGGTCCGTTCGCCGAGTACCACGACCTGCGCGGACTGTACCGCTACGAGAACAGCTACGATCCCTACCCGCCCGCCGGCGGCCATCTGGCGCTGCGCAGCCGAATGTTCGCGCTCGGCCTGGACGTTCGCCTGCACCGCCGGGGCCCCGGCCTGCGCCCGTTCGGGACGGTCGGGATCGGCTGGTGCCTGGGCGATGACCTCTACCTCGGCCTGAACGGCGGCGGGGGCCTGCGCTGGCGCGGCGGCGAGAACGTGTTCACGCTCGTGGTGCGGCGTCATCACGAGGCGACGGGCACCGAGCCGCGCGAGGGCCGCTTCTGGTCCATCGCCGCGGGCGTCACGTTCGGGGATTGAACCGACGGCCTGCGAGCGGCGGTGGCGACAGCGCACCCCCTGGATCGAGGAACCGCATGAACCGGTGGAGACGAGTCGCGCTCGCTGTGGCCGCCGCAGGGCTCGCCATCGCCTGCGCCCCCTCGATGGCGCGCGCGGCGGCGGTCGGGCCTGACGTGCTCGATGATCTGTTGCCGCGGCTGGACCCGCGGTATGTGCTGCGCGTGACGCTTTTCGGGCGCGAGGTGGTCACCGGCCATCTGGCGCGGGCGCAGGCCGACACGCTGTGGCTGACGCCGCTGCCCGAACGCGACGGTGATCCGGCTGCGCCCGTCCCCCTGCGCGCGGCGGACATCGTTCTTCTCGAGCAGCGCCGTTCCGGCATCGACCACGGCGCCCAGGCCGGCGGCGGGTTCGGGGCAGGCCTCGGCGCCTTGCTGGGCGTGGCGACGGGGTTGTGGCTCTCCGACTGGACGGAGGGAGCGAACGATGTCGTCGCGGTGGCCATGTGCACGGCGGTCGGCGCCGCCGCCTTCGCCGCCGGCGGCGCGATTCTCGGCGGGGGGCTGGGCGCCACGGGCAGCGTCTGGTACACGCTCTGGCCCGACGACCGCGTCGCTCGCGGCCTTCGCGAGGCGAAGGCCCAGGCACGCGCCGATTCCCTGGCAGCCCAAACGCCGCGGACCCCGACGCGCATCCTGGTCGAGGCGGGCTGGGCCGCCACCGGCGGTCCGTACGACATGACCGGCGTCGCTCTCGGCGCGGGTCTGGTGGGCAAGCCGGGGCCGGGCTTCGAGCTGGGTCCGGTCATGCGCTACCACGGGCTGGGCGGCCTGGCGGACGTGCGCCCGACGCTGTCCGGCGGCGAGCGCACGCGGCTGGAGCCGATCGTGACGTTGAGCCTCGACGGGCGGCTGGCGCGCGCCGAACCCGGCTGGCGGCCGTGGGTCCAGGGCGGCCTGGGGCTGGCCCTGGCGAGCGAACTCTACCCCGCGGCCCACCTGGGCGCCGGCGCGCGGTTGCGCGACGGACGCGGACGCGATTGGGGTCTGGTCATCGGGCGCCACTTCCGGCTGGGCCACGTGCCTGACGCCGCCCGCGGACAGTGGACGGCGTCCCTTGTCTTCGCGTTCACGCCGGGGCGCGGCCGCCCGCGTTAACGCGGCTTCGCGCGGCAGGTCCGCAGGCCGAACGGCAGGTACAGCGGGCACCAGCCGACCAGCCCGGTGGCCAGCGGCACGATGCCGAGCCAGGCCCAGGCCGGCCCCTTCCCAAGCGCGGCCCAGACGACGAGCGCGGCCCAGACGACGAGCGCGGCTCCCGCGACGAGGCGCAGGGTGCGGTCGATGCCTCCGACGTTGGCTTTCATGCGGGACTCCTTCGGGTTCGTGGCCGGAACTGCGATTCACTGTGGCGATGACAATGGACGGGAGAGGTGCTGCCGTCCGTGACCGGGGACACACACGGTGGGTGCTGACGGAGGTTCACGCGCGCGGCAACCGATGCTATGCTGCCGGCTCCCCGCCCGCGGGCGTCCTGCGCGCCCGCCGGCCCGACCCGCGACCACGCCAGCGCCAGCGAGCGTCATGATTCCCGACCGCCGCACCCCTCGCCTGCTGCTGCCGATCGCGTGCCTGTCCGGCTTCACGTTCCTGATCTTCGAGGTGGCCTGGCACCGCCAGCTGTCGCTCGGGCTGGGCGCGACGGTCGCCGCGGCGACCGCGGTCCTCAGCACGTTCATGGCGGGCCTCGGCGCCGGGGCCTGGTGGTGGGGCGGTCGCGCCGACGGCGCGCCGCGGCCGGAGCGCCTGCTGGCGCTGCTGCTGCTGGGCGTCGGCGTCACGGGCACGGCGGGGCACGAACTCGCGCGGGCGCTGGCGGCCCGGCCCGGCCCCGTGCCAGCAGTGGCCGAGTGGACGCCGGCGGTGGTCCTGCTGCTCGTGCCCACCTTTCTGATGGGCGGCGTGTTCCCGGTCCTGGGCCGGCTGGCCACCGCCGGCGGGACGCCGCTGACCGCGGCGCTGGGACGCCTCTACGCCGTCGAGACGCTGGGCAGCGCCGCCGGCGCGCTGGCGGCGGGACTGGTGCTGCTGGGCGCGCTCGGCCAGCGCGGCACGGTGCTGCTGGCCGGCGGGCTCGACCTGGCGCTGGTGGCGGTGCTGCTGGCCGGGCCGGGCCGGGAGCGAGGCGGCGCCGCGGCGGAGGCTGACCCGCCCGCCGCGCGGCCTGCCGTGCCCCGCACCGGCCCCGCCGCGCGCGGATCCGGGCCCGCGCGGCGCGACGTCCTGCTGGTCGCGTTCGTCTGCGGCCTGGCCAGCCTCGCGCTGCAGGCGCTGTGGTTCCGCCTGTTCCGCGTCTACTTCACCAACACCAGCTACATGTTCGCGCTGGTCTCGGCGACCGCGATCGCCGGCTCGTTCGTCGGCAGCGCCTGGCTGGCGCGCCGGCCGCCGGCGGCCGCCGACCGCGCCCGGGCGCTCGCGCGCGCGGCGCTCCTGTTCGCCGCGCTGACCGTCGCGGCCACGGCCCTGGCCGCGCGCCTGCCGCAGGCGCTCCTGTTCCCCTTCGAGACCGCCCTGGCCGATCCCTTCCTGCGCGTGCTCGTCCTGCCGTTGCTGGCGGCGCTGCTGGTGGTGCTGCCGCCGGCCGCCTGCGCCGGCTACGCCCTGCCGCTGGCCTGCCGGCTGCTGGTGCGGGGGCGCGACTCGGTGGGCCGCGATTTCGGCCTGGGCCTGGCCGTGAACACCGCCGGCTCGGTCGCCGGGCCGCTCCTGGCGACGTTCGCGCTGCTGCCGCTGCTGGGCGCCGTGCGCGCGCTGCTGCTGCTGGCGGCGCTGCTGGTGGGCGCCGCGGCGCTGCTCGCGGCGCGCGGCGCGCTCGGCGGCCGCGGGCCCGTCCGGCTGGCGCCGGCGGCGGCCGCGGCGGTGCTGCTGGCGTTCGCCCTCCTGGCGCCGGCGGCGCCGGTCGTCCCGCCCTCGGTCACGCGCTTCGGGCGCGAGCTGCTGCACTACCGCGAGTCGATCGAGGGCACACTCACGGTGGCGCGCGACCGCGGCGGGCCGTCGGCGACCAGGTACTCGTTCGTCGACAACAGCGCCGTCATCGGCTCCTCCTACGACGCCTACAAGGCGGTGCGGCTGCTGGGCCACCTGCCGTACCTGGCCGGGCTGGACGCGCGCCGCGCGCTGGTCGTCGGGTTCGGCATGGGCGTGACCACCTCGGCCATCGCGGCGCATCCGGGCCTGGTCGAACTCGAGTGCGCCGAACTGGCGCCCGGCCTGCGCGACGCCGCCTCCCACTACCGCGACCTCAACCGCGACGTCGCGCGGGATCCTCGCCTGCGCCTGGTCGCCGGTGACGGACGCCGGCACCTGCAGCGCTCGCCGGGCGGCTACGACCTGATCTCCTGCGACCCGACGCACCCGATCCTGGGCTCGGGCGCCCTCTACACGCGCGAGTGGTTCCGGCTCTGTCGCGACCGCCTGGCGCCCGGCGGCATGCTTTCGCAGTACCTGCCGCTGCACAAGCTGGGCGAGCGCGAACTGCTGGGGATCATCGGCACGTTCCACGAGGAGTTCCCCGAGGGCTCGGTGTGGCTGGGCCAGTACCACGCCGTGCTGCTGGGCACGACCTCGCCGCTGCGGATCGATTTCGCGCGGTGGAGCGCGCGCGCCGCCGCGCTCGGGCGCGACCTGACGTTCCACACCGAGCCGCACCACCTGGCGTCGCTGCTGCTGCTGGACGCCGACACCATCGCGCGCCTGACGGCCGCGGCGCCGGTCAACACCGATGATCGCTGCTACACCGAGTTCTTCGCCCGCGGCTGCCTGGACGAAGGCAACCTGGTGCGCAACCTGCGGCTGCTGGCGGCGGCGCGCGTGGACCCGGCGGGCGCGTTCGATGACGTCGCCGACCCGGCGCGGCTGCAGGTGGCCGCCGCCGGCCAGCGCCTGGTGACCGAGGCGCTGGCCCGCATTCTCGACGGCGATCGCGAGGGCGGCCTGGCGCTGCTGCGGCAGGCGCGGGCCGCCGATCCCCTGGACCAGGAGCTGCCGTTCCTGGTGCGTCTGCACGAGTAGGGGACCGCGTGCTGTTCAACTCGCACGTCTTCATCTTCGGATTCCTGCCCGTGGCACTGGGGGTGTACTGGTGGCTGCGCGGGCGCGGCCGGGCGCGCGCCTCGCTGGGCTGGCTGCTGCTGGCCTCGCTCGTCTACTACGGCTGGTGGGAGCCGCGCTACCTGGCGCTGATCGTGGGCTCGATCACTGTGAACTACGCGCTGGGCCGGGCGCTGGAGCGGCGGCGCGGCAGCCGCCTTCTCGTGGGTCTCGGCGTGGCGCTGAACCTGGCCGCGCTGGCCTGGTTCAAGTACGCGGGCCTGCTGCTGGACACCGTGCGCGGCCTGGCCGGGTTCGACGCGCAGGTCGTCGCCGTCGTGCTGCCGCTGGCCATCTCGTTCTTCACCTTCCAGCAGCTCTCGTACCTGGTCGACGTCCATCGCGGCGAGCCCGCCGAGCGCGACCTGCTGCACTACGCCCTGTTCGTGGCCTTCTTCCCGCAGCTCATCGCCGGTCCGATCGTCAGGCAGCCGGAACTGGCGCCGCAGTTCCGCGCCGCGGCGCCGCCGGCTCCGGTCCGCGAACTGCTGGCCGCGGGCCTGAGCCTGTTCCTGCTGGGGCTGTTCAAGAAGACGGTGCTGGCCGACGGCGTCGCCGCCTATGCGACGCCGGTGTTCGAGGCCGCCGATCGCGGCGCCGTCATCACGTTCTTCGAATCGTGGGGCGGCGCGCTGGCCTACACGTTCCAGCTCTACTTCGACTTCTCCGGCTACTGCGACATGGCGATGGGCCTGGCCTGGTGCTTCGGCTGCCGCCTGCCCGTCAACTTCGACGCGCCCTACCAGGCCACCGGCATCATCGACTTCTGGCGGCGCTGGCACCTGACGCTGTCGCGGTTCCTTCGCGACTACCTCTACATCCCCCTCGGCGGCAACCGGCGCGGGGAGCCGCGGCACTGGCTCAACCTGCTGCTGGTGATGACCCTGGGCGGGCTCTGGCACGGCGCCGGCTGGAACTTCGCGCTGTGGGGCTTCGCGCACGGCCTGCTGATGCTGGGCAACCTGGCCTGGCGCCGGCTGCGGCCGCGACTGACTTCGCGCGCCGCGCCGCGTTGGGAGGTGACCTGCGGCTCGCTGCTGACCTTCGCGCTGGTGGTCGTGGCGCGCGACCTGTTCCGCGCCGAGACGCTGGACGGAGCGCTGGCGATGCTGCGCGGGGCGGTCGGGTTGGAGGGCGCGGTGCTGGACGCGCGGCTGGCCGGGCCGCTGGGGTTCCTGTCGCCGTGGGTCAGGTTCGAGGGCCTGCAGGCCGGCACGTTCAGCCTGCGCGGGGCGCCCTGGCTGGTCGCGCTGTGGATCGTCTGCCGGCACCTGCCCGACACGCCACGGCTATTCGCGTGGACCGGCCTGGCGCTGGACCCGCGGGACGGCGGGCGCGGCGCAAGTGGCGCGCGCGGCGAGGCGGGCGCCGAGCGCGAGCCGGCAATCTGGCGGCCGTCGCTGCGCCGGCTGCCGGCCTGGCGCCCCGATGCGCGCTGGGCGACGGCGGTCGCCGCGCTGGGCGCCCTGGCCATCGTCCAGCTGTCGCGCGTGATGGAGTTCCTCTACTACCGGTTCTGAGGAGGCGAACCTGAAGCGACCGGCGACATCCTGCGGCGCCTACCTGCGCCGCCTGCTCGTCACCCTGGCCGCTCTGCTGCTGGGAGTGGCCGCGCTCAACGTCGTGGTGGACCCGTTCGGGCGGCACGGGCGGTTCGCGCCCGGGCTGCCGCGCGACAAGGTCGCCTCGGTCGTGGACTATCAGATCCACAAGATCCTCGCCTATCGTCGCGACCCGCAGCCCGTCATCGTCCTGGGCGACAGCCGCGCCGAACTGCTGCGCGACGAGTACTTCGCCGCGGCGGGCCGGCCCGACGTCTTCAACTTCGCCTGCGGCGGCGGCACGCTGCCCGAGGCCATCGACACGTTCTGGCTGGCGAACGCCGAGACGACGCTGCGGCAGGTGGTGATCGGCCTGCCGTTCAGCCTCTACAACGAGGCCAACCGCATGAACCGCCTGCCGACGGCCGCGCAGGTCAGCCGCAGCGTGCTTTCCTACTACCTCTCCCCGCTGGTGACGAAGGCGAGCGTCCTGGTGCTGGCCACCGCCGTCACCGGCCGCACCTTCGTCGACCAGCTGCCGCCGATGTCGCGCGAGGAGTTCTGGCGCTACCAGCTGGGGCCCGGCGCGGAGCTCCACTGCCGCCGCTGGACCCGGCCGCAGGTCCTGCTGCGGCGCCTCGAGGAGGTCGCGGCGGCGTGCCGCGAGCACGGCATCGACCTGGTCTTCCTGCTGCCGCCCACGCATGCCGAGTACCGGGCGCTCCTGGGCCCGGCCG